>CADAXH010000022.1 GCA_902791785.1 uncultured Ruminococcus sp.
TATATTTTGTTTTCTTTACACCGCTTTTCACCACTGAAACAAGGTATCCCGCCATGGTTGCCATTCCAAGTACCGCTATGATTATCAAATCCCAGATTGCAAATGCAAAGGACAGATCAAGAGTGGTTGCAAACTTTGCTTTCTGATAATGAATCAGAAGAACCACAACCATTGCAATAAGCAGTATGCCGCAAACAAGTGAAATGATATATCCTATCAAAGGCCTTCTGTTGCTGTTTGCTTTTACCATTATCCTACTCTCCGTAATATACAAATTCCTTGAAAAGTATCATGTGATTTGTGAATGAACTCTGCTCTTTTTTCAGTCCGTTCTTGTCAGGCACATAAGGAACCACCTTCAGCGCCACAACAGTATCTTCAGAAAAGGCGTCAACACCCGGATTGTTTTTTGCAAATGACGTGTTCTTAAGTCTGATGGCACAATCGTCATATGCACCTTCCGGAATCCTGTCTCCGAACACTTCTGACAGCTTTACAAATACTCCGGTATTCTTGTATTTCAAGTAAACTTTTTCGGGCATAATGTAGATGTAGTAAGGAAGAACCGCCATGGTCCCGAGATAGTTTTCTGCGTTTGTGTTGACTCCGTTTGCATAATATTCTGCACTTGCCGGATCATACACCAGCTGTGAAAAGTTAATTGTGACTTTCCCGTTTTTATCATTGTCTATTCCTATTTTCTTCAAAGAATTGACAATGTCGGTCTGGCGTGTATTTGTAATGTTTTCATCACCAACGTACATCACGTAATAGTCATAATTCTCTTTTTGGAAAGTCTGGACTATGCAGACAATTGCAATGACCAAAAAGAATGTAATAATGATGGTTCTCCACTTGTAGTGGTACCAGAAATTATCCAGTTTTTTCCAGAAATTGCTCATTGTCACACCTACTTCACTCCATTTTTCACATAATTATAGAACAGAAACAAAAATAACTCAAGGATTTTGGAGAAAGTACTTGACAAGTGTGATATAATATATAGTGCAAATTTAAAAGAAGGTGATTTCTATGATTAAAGTAGACATTTTTTCGGGATTTCTCGGAGCAGGAAAAACAACTCTTATAAAGAAGCTTGTAAAAGAGTCTTTCCGGGGACAGAAAATAGTATTAATTGAAAATGAGTTCGGTGAGATCGGAATTGACGGATCTTTCCTGAAAGAAAGCGGAATTCAGATAAATGAGCTCAATGACGGATGCATATGCTGCAGCCTTGTCGGAGACTTCAGGGATGCACTGAAAAAAGTAGTCAAGCAGTACTCCCCTGACAGAGTCATCATTGAACCGTCGGGCGTAGGCAAACTCAGCGATGTAACAAGAGCAGTTGAAGGTGTTGCCGAAGAAGCCGGACTTGAACTCAATAGTTTCGTAACTGTTGCAGACGTGAAGAAAGTTAAGATGTACATGAAGAATTTCGGTGAATTCTATGACGATCAGATTTCTCACGCAAGCTGCATAATCCTGAGCAGAACCCAGATGGTTGATGAGGCCGCTATAGAATCCGCTGTTGAGATGATAAGAACCAAAAATGAGAAAGCCACAGTTATAACAACTGACTGGTCCCTTCTCTCCGGAGACAAGATTCTCTCTGTCATGGACGGAAAGAATACACTTGTTGACGAATTGACGGCTCTCGCAAAAGAAGCAAATGCAAATGCTCACGATGACGATGATGATGAAGACGAGCACGAACATCACCATCACCACCATGATGATGACGAAGATGAGCATGAGCATCATCATCACCACGATGACGACGATGACGAAGACGAGCATGAGCATCACCATCACCACGATGACGACGATGACGAAGACGAGCATGAACATCATCATCACCACGATGACGACGATGACGAAGACGAGCATGAACATCACCATCATCACCACCATCATCACCATCACGATCACGATGCGGATGAAATATTCACAAGCTGGGGCATTGAAACGTCAAGGAAATACACAAAGACAGAAATCGAAAATGCAATCGCAGAACTTGAGACAGGAAAATACGGAACAATTCTCCGTTCAAAAGGAATCGTTGACGGAGGAAGCGTATGGTACGAATTTGACATGGTTCCCGGCGAGATCGAGATTCGTGAAACAACTCCGGATGTTACAGGCAAGCTTGTAGTAATAGGTTCCAAACTTGACGAAAAAGGCGTTGCTGCATTATTCAATGTATAAGAGGTAAAAAATGGCTGGCAAAAATATACCTGTATATTTGTTTCTGGGTTTACTGGAATCCGGAAAGACAAAACTGATTCAGGAAACACTTGAAGACCCCGAATTTGACGACGGCAGCATAACTCTGCTGCTTGTATGCGAAGAAGGAGAGTTGGAATACGAGCAAAGAAAATTTGCCAAACCTGACAGAGTTGTAATAAAGACTGTAAATGACAAATCCGAATTCAATGTAGCCAATCTCACAAGATGGGCTGCTGAATCAAAATGCGGAAGAGTCATGATAGAATACAACGGCATGTGGATGGTCAATGAACTTTACAATGCGCTTCCGGGCAACATGCTTCTCTTCCAGTCACTTTTGACTGTTGATTCCAACACAATCTTCATATATTCAAAAGACAACGGAATGCGCAGTCTTCTCATTGACAAACTGGCCCAGGCTGAAATGGTTGTCTTTAACAGAGCTGATACAGTAAACAGCGAAGAAAAGAAAATGGAACTTCATAAACTCGTCAGACAGGCGTCAAGGAAAAGCACTATAGTGTATGAATTCAATGACGGAACTGTTGAGTATGATGAAATACCCGATCCGCTTCCGTTCGATGTCAATGCACCCGTGATTGAAATAAAGGACAACGATTACGGAGTCTGGATGCTCGACTGTCAGAACAATATTTCAAATTATGAAGGCAAAACAATTTCCTTCCTTGCCCAGGTTTGTCAGACAAAGAAACCCGGTCCCGGATTTTTTGTTCCAGGAAGATTTGTCATGACATGCTGTGCTGCAGATATTCAGTTCATAGGGTTCCCTTGCAGATACGAAGGATATGAAAAGCTGAAAGACAAAGAATGGGTAAGAGTTACTGCCGTTCTTAATATGGCTTCTAACCCGGTATACAAAAATAGAGGGCCTGTGCTCACAGCAAAAACAATCGTAAGCGCACTGAAGCCTCAGAATGAGGTCGTAACATTTTCGTGATGCTTTTTGAGATTCCGACGAAGTTGATTCGTCTAACAAGTGAAACTCAAAACCGGAGGCAATTATGAGAAAAATCAAGTATTCAGCAATTGCAGTAAGCTTTCTGCTTTCAATTGCAATCATTTTCAATTTCACAAGCTGCGCCATGAAAGTCAATGCAGCCGACCTAATGGAAGGAATTCAGGCAGAAGACCTTGGCACACCTGACCCGCTGACAAATGCTCAGGCTGCAAAGGCAACTGACTTTGCAATAAGACTTTTCAAGGCCTGCAATGAAACAGGAAAGAACACTCTTGTTTCTCCTCTGTCCGTTATGATAGCACTTTCCATGACTGCAAACGGAGCCAAAGGACAGACAAAAACTCAGATGGAAACTGTTCTCGGCATGAGTACCGACGAACTCAACAGCTATTTCAGAAGTTATATGGATGCTCTTCCTACTTCTGATAAAATCAAGTTCAATCTTGCAAACTCCATTTGGTTCACTGCTGATGAAAGATTCACTGTAAACAAGAGTTTCCTTCAGACTAATGCAAATTATTACGGCGCCGATGCATACAAAAAGCCTTTTGACGATAAAACATTAAAGGAGATAAATGACTGGGTAAGCGAAAAGACCGACGGAATGATTAAAAATGTTCTCGACAAAATTCCAGCTGATGCTGTCATGTATCTGATCAATGCACTGGCATTTGAAGCCGAGTGGGAAGAAATCTACTCTGAAGAATTGGTATACAAATCCGAATTCACACTGGCTGACGGAACAAAACAAATTGTGGATTTCATGCACTCCCGTGAATACAAATACCTTGAGGACGAAAAAGCCACAGGTTTTATCAAAAACTACAAGGGCAGATATGCTTTTGTCGCATTGCTTCCAAATGAAGGTGTGACTGTTGATGAATACATTTCTTATCTCGACGGACAAAAAATAAACGAATTATTGTCCAATCCTACGATAACAAATGTAAGTGCTTCAATGCCTATATTTGAAACTGAATACGACACAGAAATGTCAGAAGTTCTTAAAGCAATGGGAATGCCTGTTGCATTTGATTCTTCAAAAGCAGATTTTTCAGATCTCGGTCAATCCACAGCAGGCAAAATTTTTATAGGAAGGGTTATACATAAAACATATGTTTCTGTCGCAGAAAAAGGAACAAGAGCCGGAGCTGCAACAGTGGTTGAAATGAAGGATGAATCAATTGGTGAGCCTGTACAGGCAAAGAGAGTTTATCTTGATCGTCCATTTGTATATATGCTGATTGACAACGAAACAAATGTTCCTTTCTTCATAGGAACCTTGAACGACGTTGGATAATTTATACAATTCAAAAAAAAACGGAGTTGTGATTTCCGATTAGGATTTCACAACTCTTTCTTTTTCAAGTATTCCAATATGATAGCGAAAAATAACTGTTTTACAATTATTTATCATTTTTCAACTTTAATGTTTTTCACAATACCTCTTCCGGATGAATGACCATCGCAATCGACATCGTCAAATACGATTTCTTTTATGTATTCACCTGGATTTAAGATAGTCTTTCCGTTTACTGTCACGTTCTTCAGGTAAATGTTTTCAGCGGTAGCAGACAAATACGGATCAAAAACTTCTTTTCCGTTTCTGACAATTGATTTAGGTCCGACTTCTATAAGGCCGCTCATTGGAAATACATCCCTGTGCAGCGTCAGGCGGACATTATCCAAATATAATCCATCAACATTGGAACATATTTCAAACGCAGCACAGTTCCCTCGCGTTTCATCGCTTTTCATGTATTCTTCAAATGTATCAATAGGGCGAGCGAGATCTATGTCCATGTCTTCAAAAACAATGTTGTAAGCATTTCCGACTTCTCCTTTTTCAGGAGACTGTCCAATAAAATACGGAGGTGTCTGATAATACAATTTGAATGTCCTGATTCCCTTTACTCTTCTGAATAAGACATTTTTCAGGTAACAGTCAACTTTTGTTCCGTCCGGGTATTCATATATTCCCGGTTCAAGCCTTATTGCTTTGTACCTTCCGCCCGAATCAAGTTCGAGATCTTCGCACAGTATGTTTTCACCGGGACCGAAAGTAACTGCAGAATTCTGCCAGTCATACATATTTAGCGCAACCAGGTCATCTCCAACGTTGCCTTTGATGTCAGATATGAGAATGTTTTCCGCATTCCCACCTATGTGCAGCCCATCAGCAAAACAGTTCTCGAATCTTATATGTCTGAAAACCGCATCATACAGTTCACCCGTCTGGACAGCAAATCCTGCGCAGTTTCTGAAAGTTACGTCGGTCACATTGAGATGGCGAACATTGTTGAACAAAAGGCAACAGGAGATACCGTACATTGAACGTTTTTCATCTATCTTTCCGCTTTTTCCGTACCCCAGCCTTGAATTGAAGCACTCTTCGAATGTGCATCCGCATATGGAGATATTCTCATCTCTGAACGGATCAGCTGCCTTTGAACGAGTCTCATCAATTATGTGCTCATTTCTCATCATCAGAACATCCATTCCTTCTTTCATCCTGATAGTGGCGCCGTACGCGACTATCTTTCTGTCTGAAGGTACAATAATTGAATTGTCTATGATATAAGGCTCAGAAGACTGAGGTATGATGACAATCTGATTTTCATTGATTGCAGACTGAATGGCTTCTGTCCATACATTGTCTTTGACAAGGTAAGAATAATCTTTGACACTTGCTGACTTTTTTAGCTCGTCTGCCAGAATACAATTATCTTTTTCCATTGACAGCAGTTTATCTGACAAAACTGTATCCATGTCTGTTATCCCCGCTTGTTATTTTCAATCTTCGACAATGTTTCCAACCAGTTCCAACCTGGATCCGTCAGAAAACGTGTTTTTTTTGCTGTGAAGTACCAAATCTCGTCCCTCAACAGCCTCTATGTCGCAATCACCCGTAAACCTGCAACCTTCGATTGTAACATGTGAAGTGTTGTAAATAATCCCGTCAACTCCTCGATCGGCAAAACGCATTTTGCAGTTGCTCAGATCTGAATTGATAATCTTAATATTTCCGACCGGGGTTGTGGAACGGATGAAATACGGAATTTCTGCCTCATAATGAATTTCCTCAAACGTAATATCCGTCTGAACCGGTGCATCCGCATACGGATAATAGCTGTGGGAATTGTTATCATTGTCGAAATGGAAGCAGAATGCCACAGGTCTGTGTTTTTTCAGGTGTATGTTCTTAAAATGAATATTGCGGCATCCGCAGTTGTTTATGACGTTGTCATCCTGAGTCATTGCCCACTTGATTCCGTCCAGTACTTCAACACCGCTCTTGTGAACAGGCCTTGTAACAGAAATATACTCTTTTCCGTCAGCAGGCATTACCGCCCTGTACATCCGGCCGTTTGATACGACAGTATCTGAGTTGCGTATCATCATTCCCTCTCTCCAGTCGAGCCATGCTCCGGCAAGGATCCTGCAGAAAAAACCGGTTGTCTCAGGCTGGTCAAGTTCTGTGCAGTTTTCAATGATACCGTCTTCAATCCAGCCCAGCTGAGGATTTGATGTCGAATAGTCGTGTGCATTAAGAGCCACCGGATCATCATATGTTCTCAGCAATGCGTTTCTCAAAACGAAATGCTTTCCCGGGCCGTAATGAACAGCATCTTTCATTCCCTCTATGTGGACATTTTCAATAACTGAATTCTCAAATGTGCAGATCTGGATACAGAAAGCCCAAGTCGGCAGATCCAGACACTCAAAATCCCGTATAACCGAGTTTTTGATGTAAAACAGTCCTATCTGGGCATTAATCCCTATAACGCTTTGCTTTGTGGCGTCAACACCGTTGCAGATTAATTTCATACCCAGAATTGATATGTCCGTATCGTACTCCTTTGTCACGGCGCCCCTGTTCTGGATTATAGAACCATCCCCGCCTTCGCATGAAACTCTCCTCAGAGCACTGCCTTCTTTAAATTCCAGAGTTGTATGGCTTTTTATGTATACCATGCCGCAGATATCATAAGTGCCGGGCTTGTCAATTATGACATGCCCTCCGATATCCAGCATTCTCTGCAGTATTTCCCTGTTTGTTTTTCCGTCATTCACGGTACTTAAACCGAACTCTGATGCCAATACTTTTTCCATAAGTTATCTGATTACCAAGTCTACCTTTCCGCAGTCTGTTTTTTCTTTTGCCTTAAGAAGAATCCTGTAAACACATTCTCCCCAGTTTGCTTTTAAACTGTTGTCGTTTCCGGTCGGAAACTCTTCATAGGTAGCTTTAAGCGAACCATCTATACGAAGCTGCAGTTTTGTTTTTTCATCCACTGTCAGAGTTATGCAGTTCTTGTCTATGACAGGCTTTGGTGCAACAATCAGTGAAAAGACTATGTCGCTCTTTTCCTTAAGGCTGTACTGATCGTCAATTGTGATCTTCCTGTTTTTGCGATCAAAGCTTATTGTCCTGTACCATTCTTCTATTCCAGCGCCCTCTTCATATGCCTGGGCAATGTTCATTCTTAATTCAACCAAATCATCTGTCATATTGTATGACACATCAGTGGCTTTATACTCAGGACCATTGTGCTGACCAATTCCGTTTACAGCAGGAAGGTTGTGGAACTGTGACTGCATTTGTGGTATTTCATATCTCTGTTCACTGAACGTCTTCTTTTCATAAACACCTGTCCCCAGATCTATGATAACAGGCTTTCCGTCTTTATACACTATAAAAGAACCGACATCGTTATGATTGTGATTTACATAATTATGCCCTGCAATGGCAGCAAGATACAATCCTTTGTATGTTCCTCCGGATTGTCTCGCCGTCATCCACTGAATGCCGTCAAGCCAGGCATCTCTCAGATACGGGTACTTTGCCTTCTTCTCTTTTCTTATGTCAGCCATAGCAAACATGTTTCTGAAGAATCTGTGAAGGAACCAAATACATGTAATCTCGTAGTATTTTTCTTTTCCTTCAGCATAATGCTCCCTGTCGAGAGCAATACCTTCATCAGTCATCACTTCATCGGAAAAGCTTTTTCCCATACGGTATAGTTCTACAGCGTCTATTCCCGTCTTCGCTCCGCAGTCGCAGAAATTGACCACATACTTGCTGTATATATGAACTTTGCAGATGTATTTGGAAAAAACATGGAGCAATTCATCCCGGAGAAGTCCGGAATTGTATCCCGTCAGTGCGTCTATGAGAACCGAGGCATCATAAAGAACAGCCCCGGCTGCATTCCAGTAGCCCGGTCCTTCGTCGCATCCTCCGTCCTTTTTGTTATATTTTGGATAAAACTCAAGTATCTCAAGACATTTGTCAAGCACACTGAGTCTTTCATTCTCGTCTTCGCAGGCTATTCCTGCGACCTCGATGATATTGGCAATAATCCATGTGGTCCAGTTGCTGCACCTTGTCCTGGTGTAGCACATCCACCACATATCTTTGCGGTTAAGGAAAGGCTTGAATATCCTTCTTTCAAGCTCATAGCTGATTCTGCTGCAGATTCTCGGACTCTCCTGATCGAGTCTTCCTTTCATCACAAAATATATGATGGACAAAAGGCTGGCTGTCTCAGCAGAAAACAAATCTATGAAGGTGCTTTCGGTTTTGGAGGTATCCGGAAGTTCGGCAATCCTGTCACCTTCGTTCAAATGTGCCGGAATTACCCAGGTCGCCTCGTCAAGAATGGCCCACAATCCGTTGATTATGTCGTCAACAAATCTCCCTTTTCCCTCAACGCACTCTGCAATAAACAGACTGAGAAGCTGTTTTCTTCTCTGGCGGTGATACACCTCTTCAAACCTTGACCTGTTTCCGTTTCTTGTAAAGTCCAGATAGTATTTTGCGGGAATGGTCGGCCACTTGTAGTCCAGGTACTTCTCCCCGTTCTTTACATATTCTTTTTTCTGTTCGGGCAGAAGATTATCCCAAGCAGATCTGTCTTCATACTTGGGAAAAAAATCAACGTCTTCTTTTTTTATCAGTGTTTGGGGTAGATTCTTTCTGATTTCTTCAAACATAAAAAACTCCTTACAGCAGTCCGCTGTTTTCAATTATGTTCTGGAAATTGGTATACTCGTCAATGATTATGAACCTGATACCGCTGCTGTATACGTCGTTGTCGTTTCCGCCGGGGAAATAGTCGTCGCCGCAGTACACTGTTTCGTCTTTTGAGAAATTGTGTTCTGAAGCATATCTCATCAGCGAATTGTATTTGCCGTACTCGCCCGGGATTATGTCAAATGAGGATGTGCCCCCTATGACCACATTATAGTCATAGAAGAGTTCTTTGACATAAGGATACATGGCCCTTCTTTTCTTTTTGTCCGGGTCATATGCCAGTTTGTCCTTTATGTCTGCAGTCGTTCCGAGCACAGGGAAAGTGAGAAGTCCAGACTCGTGAAACTCCATTGTATTTCCCGCAAAGTCATGAAGATTATATTTTTCCCTGATAAGAGATGCTCTTCTGAGTATTTCCTCCCGGTCTACCGGAGCAAACTCATTCTTCTTTATTTCCAGTTCTTTTGTTTCATGATTGTATTCTGCAAACTGCATGCCGTAGTTGCCGATTATATCAATCGGGAACTCGTTCATCTGCTTATAAATCCTTGTGCAGGAACCTGCTCCAACCATCACAAGCCTGTACTTTTCAGCCAGCCTCAAAAGTACGTTTCTGTTCTTTTCTTCCAGTGGTGTCTTGTGCTGTGTCAGAGTTCCATCAAGATCAAAAGCCACAAGTTTAACACTCATATCTGTTCACCTTTTTTTGTATGTAGTAAAAGTGTATTTTATACCGTTGTCCTCTCCGCTTTCTCCGACAGAATCAAGAACCCAGTTCTCTTTCTCGTCAAGATTCGGGAAGAAAACGTCAGCTTCAAAAGCCTTGTGCACCTTTGTAATATATGCGGTGTCGCAATCGTCAAGCATCTGTCTGTAGACGCTTGCTCCCCCTATGACAAAGACATCATCCGTATTGTATCGTGAAGCTATCTCTCTCGCCTCGTCAAGGCTTCTCGCCATTATTGCACCTTCCACTACAAATGACGGATCATTTGACAAAACAATATTTGTTCTGTTCGGAAGTGGTCTGCCGATAGATTTATAAGTGTTCATTCCCATCAAAACACAATGCCCGCTCGTAAGATTTTTAAAATGTTGCATGTCGCCCTTTGACTGCCATGGAAGAGTGCCATTCAAACCAATCTCTCCATCTTTTCCAATTGCCAAAATTGCGCTGATTTTCATATCAAAAGCAGAGAAGTGTATAATATAATTTTCAAGTGCATAAAAAGATTTACTTTTGCTCTGATTAAAATATTACTTGACTTTTAAAAATGTTGTCTTATAAAATAAGTATGACAAATTTAAAAGAAATTCAAGAATTCTTGAAATACGCAACAGAGGAGCAAAGATTGGAGCTCATCAGATTGTGCAACATTGAAAACAACAAAACAAAAGAGAGCATAATTTTGTTGAAGCTTGCAAACAACTATAAATGCCCATATTGTGGCTCAAACAAAATTTGCAAGAACGGACACACAGGCGCTTCGCAGCAATTTAGATGTAATGCCTGCAAGAAAAATTACTCTTCAAAAACAAACACAATCTTTTTTCACACAAGAAAAACAATAGAGCTTTGGCAAGAATACATTGAACTCTTTTCACAGGGTTTATCATTAAGAAAAATAGTTGAAAAGATGGATAAAAAAATATCATACCCAACAAGTTTTTATTGGAGACATAAGATTTTAGAGGTTATGAAAAACTTTGACAATCATGACAAACTTGAAGGCATAGTTGAAGCAGATGAAACATATTTTGAAGAGAGCCAAAAGGGAAGCAGACACATGACAAGAAAAGCAAGAAAACGCGGATTTAGTAGTGAAAAACGCATTGTAGGACTATCTCACAACAAGGTTTGCGTATTAACTGCTTTGGATAGACAAAAGCACTCATTCAACAAACCTGTCGGATATGGAAAAGTAAGCAAATATCAAATTGAAATCTTGCAACACAGAATTGAAAAAGACAGCATTTTGATTACTGATGGAGAGCGCGGATACAGAACAATCAAGGATGTAAAATTAAAACAGCTCAAATTTGGAAAAGCACAGAGCAAAGTATATCATCTAAACAATATCAATAATTTCCACTCACATCTCAAAAAGTTCATGATTAGATTTAATGGCGTGGCTACTAAATATCTTGATAACTACGTCAACTATTTCAGAGAGTTCAGAGATAAGATTGACACATTTAATCAGCTTTTACAGTTGCAAGGATATTATAGAGTTGTAGATATTAAAGCGAGGAGAGTGGGGTTTAAGAGCGGTGTTGAATTACAACAAATGCTTTAAGAAAAAACCAAAAGCAATTAAACCTATTGAATATATGTAATCCCACAAATTTTTTAAAAAAAGTTTTAATTGTATGCAGCCGTTACAATTACAATTACAATTCGTTCCCCCACAAAACCACACGTCACACATATAATAAAACAAAGAACCAGTTACAATAATAGCCACAATAATAACAAAACTAATAGCACAATGCAATGGATAATTGAAAATAAGTGTGCTAAGTTTATGTTTGTTTTGTAATTGTTGTATTTTGTGCTCTTCCTCTATTTGTTTTATAGTAGGTTTGGTATTAACTTTTACATCATCACCAACTTTCTCCATAAACTATACAAATAAATTTTCAATCAAACCAATATTATATGCACGAGCTTTAACATTTTCAATTGGCACAAAAAAGAAATTCGCTAATGCAACTATAATTTCTTTTTTATCTTTTTGTTCGCTATTTTTATATTCTTTAAATTTTTCTATAAATTTTTCTTTCGGCATCAATAATTCATTAGCGAAATCATTTGCTTCTCGTTCTTGTTGTAATTCAAAAACTGAATAATTTACTTCATTTCCTTTGTATAATTGTCCTTCGTGTTGATGAATATAATGCCCTAATTCGTGCGCTATAATCATCCTAATTTGGTCGCTTTTCCCTTTTTTATTTTTATTTATTAAGATGTTGTTTTCATTTGGGCAATATTTGCCATCTGCATTATTTTCAATATTTTCTGAATAGTAGCATCCAATTTTTAAAGCTTCCAAAATTGCCAATAAATCTACTGGATAAGCGTTTACTATGTTTGTCACATCCGCATTCATTCCTTTTATTTTTTCAATAATTTCAGTAATAGTCATATACTCACTATATCAAACATAACTCACCTACGCAAGTCAATTTTTGATTTAAATACCAATCAACAAAGTTGATTTGTGTTTAAATCAAAAAAATATTAAAACAATTTTTTTTATAATCAAGACGGTCTTTCGTTCTGCCCTTTGTCAACATTTTTTTTCAAAACCACCACCACAACAAAATTTTTCACTCTGATTTTCAAAAACAGCATGACTGGTTGTTGATGGAAGTGGTTAAAAGTCAAGTAATATTTTAATCAGAGCATTTACTTTTTTAACTTTCTTGACATTTCCATTTTCTCTTTTATACTCTCCCAGTTAAAACTTGTTTTTTATGAAAATTTCAAAATTCACCTCGCGCAGCGAGAGAGAGAGAGAGAGAG
>CADAXH010000023.1 GCA_902791785.1 uncultured Ruminococcus sp.
TATGATTACCACCACAACAACAATTGCTGCGACAACGACAACACCAATCACTATCCATGGCCAGAGCAGGCTTCCTTTTCCTTCTTCACCTTTTTCACCTGGCTTCAGTGTCTCAGTCGTCTTACCCGGAGCAGTTTCTGTGACTTCAGCGCTGTCCGCTTTTTTCACTCCGCACACTGAACAAACACCGTCTTCTCCGAATTTGTGCTCTTCTTTGTCGATGATGTCTCCGCAGATACACTCTTTCCAGTGATATTTCTCGTTATATTTTTCTGTATATGAATGAGTATGTTCACCCGGAAGAGCATCTATTTTATCTGAATGGATATATCCGCACACTTCGCATTCTCTTTCCCTTCTGCCTTCCAGACCGGGCTGTGGTTCCATAACGACGTGCCATTCTCCGAATCTGTGTGATTCAACGTCCAGCTTTTCTCCGCATTCACAAAGTGTGAAATGTGAATTTTCATCGCATGAAATCTGACCGCCTACGTGGTTATGCGGATCGAGCGGGAGTTCGAGTTTTTCTTTTGTAGTCTCGTTATAATCCGCATCGAAATATTTGCCGCAGACATGACATTCATAGTGCGCTGCCATTCCATGGTCAACACATGTTGAATCAGTCATATCATATACTCCAAACGTATGGCCTTCTGCAGGCAGTGACATACTTTCGGCTTTTCCGCAAATGCTGCATTTGCGCTCAGCTGCGCCTTCTGCATCACATGTCGGTTCGACTTTGGTTTCCCAGTCGGAGAATGAATGTTCAAGGATTTCACTTTCCAGAATAACTGTTGCCATACCGTCACTTACTATCAGGTCAGCTTCAACACCATTGACAACTGCCACAGTGTTCTCTGTAAATCTGTATCCGTCTACAGGTCTGACTTCGGCGGTGAACACATAAGAATTACCGCATGTGTATTTTCCTGTTTCGCTCCAGTAGGACGAAATCAGTCCTATTCTCTCTTCGTCATATAGACTGCAGCTACTGTCCGGAGTTTCTCCTGCCACAGGCATTCTGACGGCTCTGATTTCAACAAGGTTAATCTCATCTGTATCAGAAATAATTGTGGCTTTTGCATTGCCCCATGTATCGCTTGAATCAGTTGTGTAACCAATCATGTAAGATTTTGAATCCACACTGATTTTTTCAGGATCAACATAGAATTTTCCTGCTGAAAACTCGAATTCTATTTCATATTCGGTATTTGGAACAATTTTCTTTGCGAGTACCTGATCAACTGTTTCAGAACCGCCCGTGACAGACCATTTTCCGTCGAATGTACGCTTTATAATATAGCTGTTGCCGGCATATTTCACATAATAGTTTACATTGATTCTGCCGTCTCCTGAACGGGTTACCGTTGATTCCTTCAGTACATCTCCAAGCGTCTTGTTTGGTGTAAGAGCGGGAATAACCACTTTTCCGTCAGCTTCTTCAGAGCAGTATACGTAAACTGTACCTATGATTGAATCATCATATACCAAAGCACCTGCTTTTGTTCCGTGAGCATGAGTTACGAATGCACCTTCAGGGAAGTAGTAACCATTGTATGTAGTGTATGTGGCTTTGAGAGTGTACCATCCTTCTTCGGCAACTGAACCATTTTCCACCTGATCAGTTGTTCCCTTACCTTTGTACCACTGATAACTGGCAATTGCAGCTTTACCTTTATATTCCTCAGCAAGATACGGAATATCCAGTTTATCTCCGACCACCAAGGCTTTCATGTCTATGAGAAGCGCTTTTATTGCTTCCCTGTTGTCTGTAACTTCTTTCTGATATCCGCATACAGTACATGTATATGTGGTTGTTTTGCCGCTGGTGGATGTCTTTGTAAAATTGTGCTCTGCTGCGTCAAACGTGAGGTCGCAGATCGAACATTTTCTGTAATGAATAAATCCATTCTGCAACCATGGTTCACTGCTGTTTTCATGATCACATTCTCTGTCTATTACAGGAGTGTAGAACTGTATTGATTTTCCACTAACTGCCACGAGGTATGGTTTGACGGAAACTCCATTTATGTCTACAACTGTATTTTGTGAAAACACATAGCCTTCTTTGGCTGTAACTTTAACTGCCGCCATGTATTTTCCGCTGGTGGCATGTATCGTGCCGCTTTCATATTCCCCGTTTCTGCTCCAAGTGGAAGTAACGTAATCTACTCCCTGAGTCGAACTTGTAAGCATGTCCTGAGTCAATATGCGTTTTTCCGGATCAAAGCCATCTATTGTAACTTTGTCTATAACCTTATCTTTGGAAACAGTAAAGTACAGAGGTGTTGCTGTTTTCTTTGTAATCTGATATGAGTGGGATTCCGAACTCCATGTCTCGACTGTTTTCATCTGCAGTCTGTATCTTGTTCCCACTTTCCATTTGTCAGTGAGATTGTCCAGAATGAATGACTTTTCAGTCTCTACCCAACCATTTGATGCGCTTTCCCATTTTCCTTCACTGTTCTGATACATAAGACTGACATAGTAGTCACTTCTCTGACCACGTTCAAGCGCACCTTCGGGGAAATATTTTTCCGGTGGAGTAAAATGCACAAATTCATTACTTCCTATTGCATATGATTTCTCCCTGCTGGATCCGTCAGCCCAACTGAGAGAACCTCCGGTGAATCCTGATTCTGCGGGAAAAACTACCGTCTTATGGTCATATGATTTTATTGATGTTCCGTCATGAGTAGTTGCACTGCTTATTGACGTGCTTCCGGGTTCAATGGCAACTGCTTTATAGTTGCTGTAATTACTATTTCCGCCAAAGACGCTGGACCTTTGGGTATACGGCCAAAGAAATTTGTCTGGTGCTTCGGCAGAGAATTCACCTGCATATATGTCAACATTTGCATATTCTTTACGGATGTATATTGCATTTGCACCTGAATAACCTATGACTTTTGCATCGCGGATGGAAAGATCTCCCCTATATGCAAGCAAAGTTGATTGTCTGTAAACTTGTGAAGAAGAAGTGCTCGGTCCTCCTGTATAACCGTAACCATGGCCAATGAATGTGCCTCCGTTAATTGTGACTTTTCCGCCATACTGCGCCAGCGCGTCGCCATTAATTGTGTATTCACCATAGCCAAAAAACACTTTCAGATCTTCTCCTGTAAGACTCCCGGGCAGCAAATCCCATCTCCAGTCCTTGGTAAAGCATTCGGCATTGGCTACATATATGTCTTTTCTTCTGCCGGCCTGATATGTTCCACCCTCAATGTTGAGGTTGCCTCCGAGCACAAAGAAAACATCTCTCTCCATGGTTATCTGATTGTCGTAAATCTGGTTGCGTGAAGGCATTTGTGCGGTCATGCTCATGCCGCCGCCTTTTCCGTAAATATTCAGTGTTGTGCCTTCCTGTATTCTGAAGAGTGCTGCATTCTGAATATACAGTCCTTTCACAAGTGTTTTGACAGCCTCCTCTTTTCCCGTTTCAGTGTTATATCTCTTGACTTCTTTGTATTCCGCCGTTGTTACGAAATCATCATCGATGTCTACATTATGACCTTGCAGATAGAGTTTTTTTGTTCCTTTTCCTACAGTTACCCAGAAAAAAGTGTCTAAAAATTCATCATATCCGTCCCACTTGAAATCATTCGGGAGTTTGTATTTTGTGATATCTGCAGTCAGTTCGATTACCATATCACCGTCTTTTTTCAGTGCCGAACGGAGTTCATCCGCTGTTTTTACCTTTACACTTTCTGCCGCTGCTGCGGGAAGTGTGAACAATGGCATCATCAAAAAGACGAATGCTGCCGCAAGAATTAAAGAAAGGATTCTCTTTTTCATGTTTTTTTCAGCTCCAACACTTGACCAAAACTGCCTTAGGAGAGCCTTACCTCCTGTTTTTTCTTGAGTTTTTTCGATGATTGAAATAACCAGATGCAAATGTATGGTTTTTATCAAATCATCAACAGTAAACAATTTCTTTTTTGTTCACTATCACTATAATTGTACACTATTACTATATAAAGTTCAATAACACGCGAGGGATTACTGATTACAACCCAATCATACCGACCGGACAGTAATATGCATCTCTGTTAACAGGAAAAACCTTGTCAGATGTGTCTACAATAAGTCCTGTTGCAATTGGCATCTTGTATTGCTCCAAAATTCTGAAGTTTTTGTCTGCCCTGTAATTCTTTATGCCCTTCTTTATTTCTATAGGGTACAATGTCTGGTTCTTTACGTAAATCAGGTCAACTTCCTTTTGGTCTCTGTCCCTATAATAGTACAGACAATACTCTATTCTCTTTCCTGAATTCCTCAAGCTCTTCACTATTTCGCTGACAACATAAGTCTCAAAGAAAGCACCATTCATCGGCGATGCCTCAAGAATCTTAGAATCTGACCAACCGCACAGATAAGCACACAACCCTGTATCGAGAAAATACAGTTTGGGTGATTTTATTATTCTTTTTGCCGTGTTCTTTTCATATGGTTGAAGTTCAATTATTATTCCTGTTGCTATAAGGATGGAAATCCAGTTCTTGACGGTGCGTGTATCTATGCCTACTGTACTTCCTATCTCTTCGTAATTGACCGGCTGAGCAGTACGCAAAGCTATCACTTTCATGAATCTTCTGAAGTCATCCAATCTTGATATGTTTACGGCACGACTTACATCTTTTTCAAGATATGTGGATATATAGCTCTCAAAGAATGTGTCTCTGTTTGGTCTGAAAATCCAGTATTCAGGCATTCCTCCAAGCATTATCTCATCGAATACCTCATATCTGTTCTTATATACAAAATCTGACTGTTTGCTCTTTAATACATCAATATCCGGATCGAATGCACTTCCCTCTTTCTTTTGCTTTTCGCACCAGGAAAAAGAACTTACTTCTATTATTGCAGTTCTTCCGGCAAGTGTTTCAGATGCCTTTTCTCGAATTTCCAGTGTGTTGGATCCTGTCAGAACATACATCAATGAGTTTTGATTATTGTTTTTAGTGTTGTCTAACTTGGCATTGTCAATTCGTATTTTAATGCTCTCCATTATTGACGGTACTTTTTGGATTTCGTCGATTATAAGAGGAACACTGTGTGAATCAAGAAACAATTCGGGATTATTTTGAGCCAGTTCACGTTCTCTTCTGTCATCCAATGTAACATATTCGTAATTATTGAATACATTTCTTGCCATCGTGGATTTTCCTGTTTGTCTGGCACCATATAACGTAATGCATGAGAAATACTTTGCTGTTTCAAGCAACACTTTTTCCAGCTGTCTTTGGTAATACATTTCACTTTCCTCCTTTTTCTTCACACTTATTATACACAAAACAATCGGCAAAATCAACAGTGCAATGTCGTTTTTGCCGATTGTTTTATTCCAATTTGTCTGTATTAATCTTCTTCCACTGCGGCTTTCTGAGACAGAATTGCCCTTACCTTTTCAGGGTCGACTTTCGGTTCTCTGTTATATCTGCAGATGCCGTTCTTTTCCTGCTCGACGTCCGTGAACTGAGTGAAACAGAATCCCCAGATTGTATTGTTGAACATGAAAGTCTCACATGTATTCTTTATCTGTCGGACAAGATCATCTTTGTCGACCGCCATTTTTTCTCTAATACACCATTCCGGGCCGCCCGGTTCAATCAGCCAGATTGCACCCATTTCGCTTATAAACACGGGCTTTCCGGGGAAAGATTTCGGAAGATCTATATTCTCGCCTCGCATAAGAGGGTCATATCTCTCATGCAGAGCTTTCAGATCTCTTTCGGTTTCATGGTAATCAAAGATATCTGATGTTCCTTCATGCCACCAGCCCGACGCATCTATACACGGGCGTGTTCTGTCAAGGGAATGGGTCAGTTCAACAAGATAATGAACGAATTCTTTGTTCTGGTACTTGCTCGATTCATTAAGAGGACACCACCCTATTATTGAAGGATGGTTATAATCCCTGTTTATCTCCTCGGTCCACTCGGGTATGAAGCCCTGCCATGCAGTCGGCTCCGTTGTGTTCAGACCCCAGCTCGCATGTTCGCCCCACACAAGATATCCGAGTCTGTCGCAGTGGTAAAGAAATCTCTCTTCAAAAATCTTCTGGTGAAGTCTTGCGCCATTGAAGCCGAAAGATTTTGACAATTTTATGTCGTCAATCATCGCCTTGTCTGACGGTGCGGTTATTATTCCGTCAGGATAGAATCCCTGATCAAGCACAAGTCTCTGGAAAACAGATCTGCCGTTAAGACGGAACCTTCCGTTTTCGTATGACACTTCACGCATTCCGAAATAGCTCTTGACATGGTCATCCCCGAGAGAGAATTCTATGTCGTACAGATTCGGATTATCCATATCCCAGAGATGGAGCTTGGACAGTTTCAGATCAATCGTGGCATTCCTTCCGCAGACAACTGCGCTGCCTGTTCCGACGACTTTTCCCCTGTATGAAGCGCTGGCTGTTAGTGTCATTCTGTCTGCACCAAAGCAGTAAGCATCTATATAGATTGAGGAGTGACCGCAGTCAGGTGTCATCCTTACACTCTTTATATACGAATCCGGTACGAATTCAAGCCACACAGTCTGCCAGATGCCTGTTGTTCTTGTGTAGCTGCATCTCTCTGACCTGTATGCAAAACACTGTTTGCCGCTCGGCTGCTTTCCGCTGCGAAGGTAGTCTTCAGCGCGCACCACTATAGTGTTCGTGCCTTCCCTGACTAAATCCGTGATGTCAAAAGAGAACGATACGTAGCCGCCGATATGACTGCCCGCTTCTTTTGAGTTTATCCATACAGTAGTCCTGTAATCGCATGCTCCGAAATGAAGAATGACTCTTCCCTTTTTTTCAGATATTTCAAACGTTCTCCTGTACCAGACACACTCCATGAAATCCTTGATGTTCAGTCCGGAAAGAGGGCTTTCCGGTGAGAAAGGAACCATTATTTTTTTGTCGTATTCACTCTCTCCTGTTTCAAGATGCATTCCGCGCTCAACTCCGCTTTTTCCCGCATCAATCGAAAAAAGCCATTTTCCGTTCAGGTTCTGCCACGAATCACGATAAAACTGCGGCTTTGGATGCTCAATTCTGGGTATTCTCATAACAAGCGCCTTTCATTGTTCAATATTTTGTTCTTTCTTTCCGGACGAAAAGCCACGGAATGTAAGTTTTTTTATCAAGGGATCGAATACAAGCAGAAGCTGAGGCAAAACAGTAAGTACAAGTATTACTGAAATCAGTGCCCCGCGGCCTACCAGAAGTCCGATGTGCCCGACATAAGCGTCGCTGACAAGAAAAGCAATCAGCAGCCCTGCCACGCACATGATTGTTCCTGAAGTAATAACCGTAGGAAAAGATGCATTGACGGCTTTTGCCATTGCTTCGCGCTTTTCAAACCTGGTCCTCAAATCCCTGTATCTGTTCGTTATGACAATGGCATAATCGATTGTGGCTCCCATCTGTATTGCGGTCACAATCATCTGTGAAACGAACAGACTGACTGTTCCGAACATATATGAAAAACTGAAATTGATCCATATGCTTCCCTGAATGACGAACACAAGAAGCGCCGCTGTCAGAGGATTGCGGAAAGTCAGGAGCAGAATCACAAACACAAATGCTATGGTCATCCAGTTTACAAAAGCGGAATCAAACCTGAATGCTTCTTTCAGATCGCGTGCAACAGTTATTGACCCGGCCATATGTACGTTTTCTGCACCGTAATACGGAGACGCACAGCTTCTCAGTGTTTCTATCAGCTCTTCGCTGGCCTCTCCCTCTATCGGAAGTGTTGAAATAAAGATCAGCCTGCTGTAATGTTCACCTTTCATCAGTGAAATAGCCTGCTCAAGCTGCGGCCGCAGCTCTGAGAGGGTAACAGACTGCTCCTCTGTAAGTATTATTCCGTGAGTATCTATTTTTTCGAAGAGGTATTCAACCAGATCTATCAGAGGAATGGTGTAGGCAGTTACATCAAAGTTGTATCTGTAGTCACCGTGCTGGAACGCATACAGCGAAAACAGCTGTCCTGACTGCTCTTCTTCTATTCCGAGAAGTGAAGCAAATTCTGCAGGTGTATATCTGCTCGTCAGCACATGTGTTTCATCCACCTGAATATTGGCAATACCATTGGCACGGGTTATGTTAGGCAAAGATCCTGCTTTTTCCAGGATCGCTCCCTCAGCCTCGTAATTTCCTGCGGGAACCAGCATGGCTACTATTGTATTTGAACCGAATGTCTCTTCTACTTCCCTGTTTGATTCTATACGCTCGTTCCTGACTATTTCCGTTATTTTCTGTTCTGAAAACGCAAATGTTGTATTGGACGAGAATATGATTGAAAAAGGCAGAATCAAAGCGAACAGCAAAAGGAAAACAGGAACTTTCTTTCCAAGTATTTTTCCCCATCTTTCCATATTGGGAAGCAGTGAGCGGTGATACGTCTTTTTGAGGATTTTCGGGAAAAATGAAATAAGCCCGGGCATAAACAGGAACACGGTCAGCATGCTGCAGACTATTCCCTTGATCAGCACAACTCCCAGGTCATATCCAAGCCTGAATTGCATCAGAGTCAGTGCGACAAGCCCTGCTATGGTGGTCAGGGATGAAGAAAACACTTCCCTGATTGATTTGGCCAGCGCCTGGATCAGAGCTTCCTTGCCGTCAGAATTGTTTTCAAGTTCGTCCTGGTATCTGTGTGCAAATATAATTGCATAATCTATTGCAAGTGCGAGCTGAAGAATTATTGCAATTGTATTTGTAATTGCAGAAATTTCTCCGAGCCAGTAGTTTGTTCCCATATTGAGGATTGCTGCCATCATGAATACGAGAAGATATATGACTACTTCAAAGAAGCTGCGGGATGTAAGGAGCAGGACCACGACTATTACAATGGCCGAAAATGCAAGAACCCTTACCATTTCCACTGCCAGCTGGTCCGAATAGTCGTTCCCCACGTTTGCAATGATATGGCATTTCTCATTTTTCAGAAGATTTCTGATCTCCTCCACAGCTTTCTGAGGCCCTTCCTCACTTATATCGCCGTGAAACAAGACTGAAAACAATGCTTTTTCACCCTTGTAGTCCGTAGCCGGATCAAAAGACAAAGTAGTGACATTTGCAATCTTTCTGATCTGAACTGCGTACTGTTCTGCCTTGTCCTCCTGGATCTGTTCAATCATGATTGTTGCAGATGCGTAGCCCGCAAATTCTTTTTCCATGATGTTCAGGCTCTGCCTGGTCTCGGTCTTTTCATTCAGGAAAGCAGCAAGATCATTGTTGATCCGCACTTTTCCCATGGTGAAAACACACAGTACCGCAGCTGCTATAAAAACAAGCAGAATCGGGAACCGCATTTTTATGATGCCACGGACTATTCCCATCAGACTTATTCTTTTATGATCTGCAACTTTGCCCATATTTTTTCGACTTTCTATCTGTTCTGATTATTAACTTCTGATTGTTTTCCTTTTTCCGACAATTATGACGACCAGAGCAACGAATATTGCAGCAACACCTATTATGACACAGATCCAGATAATGAGTGTGGTATTACCCGATTCAGTAATCTTCTCTGCTGTGGTTTCTGTTGTTTTTGTTGTGTCAGACTGAGTCTCTGCAGTTTCAACAGTTGTTGTCTCCACGCTCTCTGTCACAGTGGTCGGCTTTTCTTTTCTCGGTATTACCCTTGTTTCGACATGAGAACCGTCTCTCAGGCACACTCTTTTCTCGAGTCCTTCGTGGTCGTAGCCGGCTTCTTCAACAACTTCCCAGTCGCCCCAGTTGTGTCCAAGAGGAGGTATTACTTCCGGTTCCTTAATATTATTTTTTCCTTCTTCATCGGAGAAAAGTTTTCCGCATATACTGCACTTCCAATACTCGGCGCGCCCTTCTTCCTCACATGTCGGCTCTGCAAAATCTATCTTTTCCAGTACATGTTCATGAGGTGTCTTCTCAGCGCCGAAAAAGTCATACAGAGCAGCTGTTCTCACGTTAATGAAGTTTGTGAGGTAACCGACGCATGAATCTACTGTTCCGTCTGAATACGTGTTGAAATATATGAATGCCTGGTTTCTTCTCTCAACAGGCCATCTTGCCATATCCATGGCAGCTGAACAGCTTATTGTCTCAGTCAGGGTCTCTATATATCCTCCGGGCAACAGTGCATCTTCAAGGAAAGACGCTGCAACGGGGTAAAGCTCGGCTGCCAGCTCTTTTGCGTCTTCGTGCTGCATAAGAGCTCCGCCGAATGTGGCACCGTATCCGAATCCCTGATCCTTGTATGCCCACGGCTCTTCAAGATTTGTGGCAAATGTTTTTCTTCCCCTTATGTTGCCCCATGTGTTGTCAAAATCCCAGACAGGACCTGCATGAATCATGCCGTCAACGTCGGTATGGAAGAAGATGCTGCCAACGTACGCGTCCCAGTTCTTTGTTATCTCTTCGACTATGTACACTTTTACAAGCGACTCAAGATCACAGTATTCAGTATAGTATTTTCCGTTTTCGTCTTTTCCGTCTTCTGCATAAAGCGCCTGTTCAAAACTGCTGAACAGATCTGCTATGTATTCCATCTCCTCTTTGGAGGATACCTCGGGAGATTTCACTGTGTATGTGTTCTGGTTCCGTGTTCCGAAAGTGCTTTTTTCACTGTGGGAATACAGGTTATCCAGTTCAACCAGATATCCGCCTTTTATATTTTCCGGGCTCAGCATTCCGGCCGCATATTGGTACCATTCAAGATTGGAATTGAATTTGTTATTGCTTTTCGTCATGCGGACACCGAGTGAGTCAAGATCGATACCCTCATTTTCTTTTTCGTTCAGCTCCTCAAGGTCTGTTATCTCTATCCTGTTCGTGCCAATCTGAGTCTTCTCGCTCATCTGGTATAATCCCTGATACTCGTTGTCTATATACAGTTCAACAAACACAGACTTGGGTGTGTACGGGAGTTCCAGGGCATCTGCAATTCTGAATGCCAGTGTGTTTCTTATGTATGAAGAATCATTGTAGTTTGCAAGAAGAATCCAGGTTTTGGCCTTTCCCATTCCGAAAAGGTCAGTCTTCTTTCCGAGTTTAATCTGGAAAGGTTTCTTTTCATTGCTGAATGATGCATTACCTCTTCCTTTTATCTCTGAAAGAGTCTCATTTGCAATGTCGTTGTAGATTACTTTTCCGCTCTCGTCTGTTATGACGAGTTTCGATTGCTTGTCCTTGTATTCCCTGCTGGAACGGAGAGGACTGATCCCGCCGCTTGTCGCAACATAAACCGCTCCTATTGCACTCCCCGAATAAAACGTATATGTGCCGAGCGAGTCAAAACTGACAATGTAGCAGGTGTTGCCGTACTTGTCCAGTGTTTCTCCGGGAGTTATGTCTATTGTTCCGTTTTCAGGCATAGGCTGAGATGATTTTCCGCCGACAGAATATGTTTTGGCGGAAGTCTCAATGTGCACATTTTTCGGATCGATATTCGACGGCAGATAGAATATTCTCTTGTGCGCATCTATGTCTGCAATGGTGTCTTCAACTTTGTCAAGATTGTTCCTGACGACGGGGTCTGTTGATGCGTCAATCTGAATAAGCATCGAGCATGACAGCATACATATAACAATCAAAAAACTCAGAATTCTTTTTAACATGAATAACCTCTTTTTTTCTTAAAAACAAACTGTCAATGAATTGTCGGAGACAGCTTTTGTGCCCGACAAACATGTATTACTTTCTGAAAGGCTGGTTGTCGTATCTTCCGTTTTCCATCTTGCAGAAATCATAATACGCTCTTGACCATGCAAAATGACCCGCTCCGTCATTGAGCGTAATACGTCCGTATCTGTCATACAGACCGGTAACATTGAATACTGCTTCTGTGATCTTGTCACCGACATGCTCGCCCGTCGTCACAACTGTGTGGCGGCCGTATGTGGTATAGCATACTCTCTCTACGGGAGAACATTTGACATGAACTTCTTCGCCCTCTGTCCAGATGTCGTAAATTTCAGGTCCTGTCGAAGCGTAGAAGTTGCCTTTTTCAAGTGCGTCCATTATTGCGCCGTACTCGAGCTTTTCAGCCTTTATCATAATGAATCCGCCGCAGGAATCCCATCTCGGATGTCCTTCCGGGAATCTGTCATGGTTGTCGTCCGACGCAATACAGAAGAGTCTGTTTCCTCTTCTCAGCATGTCGTCATATGCATGTTCGTTGTATTCCGGATATCCTCCTACCACGCAGCTGTGGTTGTATATTTCCATTGCAAAGCAGCCCCTGATGTTTCTGTAGTCGTCAAGATCCTGCTCTGACCATGTCGGGTGATTGTAGCATGCAAGAAAACCTTCTTTGCATGTCTTTTCAATGATGTCATTGACATTCTTATAGCTTCTCTCGTAATCAGGTGTGCCCGTATACTTTTGTTTTTCTCTCAGGTCCGCGTGATTGTCGCCTATGTATTTAGGATTGAAACAAGGCATTGAAGTATTATGCGGATCCTTTGCATAGAAATTGATGTGAGTACAGGGTGTGTGGTTATATGCCCTGTCGCCTTTCTCATCATTGACATCCATCTCATAGCCTGTTATTGCCATAAAATTCTCGTCGTTCAGATCCGAATGGTCAATCAGAACATTGTGATCTGTAAAAGCAACAATGGAATAACCGTATCTTTTGTACACTTCTTTGAGTTTTTCTACAGTATAGCTGCCGTCAGACAGGACGCTGTGGCAGTGCATATTCGCTTTAAAAAACTGACCTTTTTCAGGCAATAAATAGTTTCTCATTTCAAATACCCCTCAATAATATGTTTTG
>CADAXH010000024.1 GCA_902791785.1 uncultured Ruminococcus sp.
GGCCGTCAGTGAACACAGACCTTCGCCTTCAAGTCTTTCCCAGATCTCTTCGCAGATGTGAGGAGCGAACGGACAGAGCAAAGTCACGAAAGTTTTGAGTTCGTCAATTGTAAGAGCGTTCGCATCGTATATCTCGTTTGAAAGAGTCATCAGAGCTGCAAGCGCTGTATTGAACTTCATTGCCTCGATGTCGTCAGATACTTTCTTTATCGTCTTATGGAATGAAGCTTCGAGCTTTGGTGTCACGCCATGACCTTTGGCAATGAACAGGAATCCCCAGACTTTGTCCAAAAATCTCTTGCATCCCTTAATTGAAGACTGAGACCACGGAGCAGCTTTTTCAAAGTCGCCTATGAACATCTCATAAGTTCGGAGAGTATCTGCGCCGTACTGATCAACAATGTCCAGAGGATCTATTGTATTGCCCTTTGACTTGGACATCTTTTCTCCGTCTTCTCCGAGAATCATGCCGTGAGCCGTACGCTTTTTATACGGTTCTCCGCAGTGAAGCACTCCTATGTCGTTGAGGAACAATGCCCAGAATCTTGAATAGAGCAGGTGAAGTGTTACGTGCTCCATGCCTCCGTTGTACCAGTCAACCGGCATCCAGTAGTCGAGAGCTTTCGGATCGGCAATTCCAGTAGTACATTTCGGATCGCAGTATCTCAGGAAATACCATGAGCTTCCTGCCCAGTTCGGCATAGTGTCCGTTTCTCTCTTGGCCGGCCCTCCGCAGCATGGACAGGTTGTGTTAATCCAGTCTGTGGCCTTGGCCAGAGGAGATTCACCATTGTCAGTTGGTTCAAAATCTTTAATGTCAGGGAGCGTCAGAGGAAGCTGGTCTTCCGGAATAGCTACCCAGCCGCATTTTTCACAGTTTACAAGCGGAACCGGTTCGCCCCAGTATCTCTGTCTTGAGAATACCCAGTCACGAAGCTTGTAGTTTGTCTTCTTCTGTCCTATGCCCTTTTCCGTGAGCCATTCAATTATTTTTTCTTTTGCTTCGCTTACTTCAAGGCCGTCAAGGAATCCCGAGTTGACAAGTTTACCGGTTGCAACATCTGTATATGCCGCCTCCTGAACATTTCCTCCTGCAACAACTTCTATTATCGGCATATTGAACGCCTTTGCGAAATCCCAGTCTCTGGAGTCGTGACCGGGAACTGCCATAATGGCACCTGAACCGTAAGTTGACAAAACATAATCTGAAATGAAAATTGGTATCTCTTTTCCGTTAGCAGGGTTAATTGCAGATACTCCTTCAAGTCTGACACCTGTCTTGTCCTTGACAATCTCAGCTCTTTCAAAGTCCGACTTTTTCTGTGCCTCAGCCCTGTAAGCTTCTATTTCGGCATAGTTTGTCAGTTTGTCTTTCCACTTCTCTATCAGGGAATGTTCCGGGGCCATAACCATGTATGTAACACCGAATATTGTGTCAGGTCTTGTGGTATATACAAGGAGCTTGTCTCCGGCAGTCGTACCGAAGTTTATCTCTGCTCCGTATGATCTTCCGATCCAGTTTATTTCCTGTGTCTTGACTCTCTCAATAAAGTCAACATCCTTAAGACCGTCAATGAGCTTGTCTGCATATTCTGTAATCTTGAGCATCCACTGGCTCTTAACCTTGTGGACGACTTCCCCGCCGCATCTCTCGCATCTTCCGTCAACAACTTCTTCATTTGCAAGAACAACTTTACATGATGTACAGAAGTTGACGCTCATCTCTTTCTTGTATGCAAGTCCGGCTTTGAAAAACTGGAGGAATATCCACTGAGTCCACTTGTAGTAATCAGGATCAGACGTGTTTATTTCCTTGGACCAGTCAAAGCTGAATCCGAGCATTTTGAGCTGCTGAGTAAAGTGCTCAATATTGTTCTTTGTAACTATAGCCGGGTGAATGTGATTTTTGATAGCATAGTTTTCAGTTGGCAAACCGAAAGCGTCCCAGCCTATCGGGAAAAGAACGTTGTATCCCTGCATTCTTCTTTTTCTTGAAACTATATCCATCGCGGTATACGGACGCGGGTGTCCTATATGAAGACCTACACCTGACGGATAAGGAAACTCAACAAGGCTGTAAAATTTCGGAAGTGTAAAATCATTCTTTGTTTCAAATGCCTTTTTTTCTTCCCATATCTTTTGCCACTTGGGCTCAATTTCTTTAAAATCGTATGTCATTATTTTCCTCATTTCCCGGAGTTCAATGTTACTTCTCCGGCACCACTCCATAATTTTTCAAGTTTATAGAATTCTCTCATATCTTTGTGGAAAACATGGACCATAACATGGGCATAATCCATGACCACCCATGTTCCTTCAGCGAATCCATCCACATTCAGCGGGGCGAGATCTCTCTCTTTGAGTTTCATCTCAAGTCTTCCTGAAATTGATTTGATCTGAGTTGAAGAATTACCGGTGCATATGACAAGGTAATCCGTCATAACGGTCTTGTCTGAAACTGTAATGAGCTTTATGTCACTTGCTTTCATTTCATCGAGTTCTTCAACTATTGCTTTTACGATTGCATCTGCATCTGCATTTGCCAATGAACTTTTAACAACTTTTGTTTCTTCTGCCATATTTTACCTCAAGAACTGTAATATTCGTCTATGTATTCTTTACCGCTCTCTTTTGATGTGAATAATCCCTTTTTGTCAAAGTTTTCAATCTTGATTTCCTCACCGGAATTCAGATATTTGTTGACATCTTCAAGAGCTTTTGTTTTTTTGATGCAGTAATAACCCCACAATTCTGTTTCGGGATCCTGAACAGGTGATCCTGCGATTGTTGCTATGCTTACTTTTGATGAGTCAGTGCCATAGACTGATTTAATCATATCAATGACTTCACCAATTTTTGCATTTGTGACAACCGATCCGTAGAGTTCGGTTGCAATTGAAATAAGAGAATCCTGAGGAATATTCTTCATTACCTGTTTCACCATCTCGTTGATGAAATTGGCTCTGAGGTCCATTCTGTCGAGATCGCCCTTTGTATATCCCGTTCTGTATCTTATTAGCTGCTCGGCCATGTCGCCGTTCAGTTTCTGTTTTCCTGCTTTAAGGTGGATGTGCAGGTCCTGAACATCGTCGTCATAATCCATGTCCACCGGAACGTCATATTCCACTCCGCCGATTTTGTCTATGATGTATACGAAAGAATCTGTATCAAGAAGAACATAGAAATCTATATTCACTCCGAGTGCTTCGCTGAACTGGTTTCTAACGTCATTCAGCGCTGATTCCCTTGCCTGGTTGTTTCCCTGTGCGAGAGTGTTCTTGAAATAGCTGAACGATGCTGCATACATGCTGTTTGCTTTGCTTATGTTCTTGTAACCGCCAACCGCTTTATTTATGTACAGGTCTCTCGGTATCTGAAGGATACTCAGAGTCCCCTTGTTTTCGTCAACGTGAGCTATCATCATAACATCGGTACTGTTTGATGCATCATCAAGTCCCATAACCATAATGTTGTATGATGGTTTATCTATTCCTTTTCCAACAATTGATTCAACAACAGCAAACACAACAAGCGCCACTATCAGCACTGAAAGCAGAACAATTACCACTTTCAGGATTGTTGCCGAACTTGCTCTTTTAACTTCCATTGTTTTGTCCTCCTGATTTTAGCAATGAATTCCAAAGAGGAATTACATTTTCTTCTATTTCCATTCTCCTTTGGAGCAGATGAACTATTGTATTTTCAATGCACATTTGTATTGTCTCATCCAGAACAACAGCCAGTGCTTCAGTATTGTCTTTTTTGTCTTCGCATCTGTTGTAAAATGCCCTGCGCAATTCTTTGCAAGATTCATACTGTCTTGTGGGTTCTATGAAGTCTGCTATAAAGAGCAGTTTGTCCACAAGACTCATTCCGACTTTTCCTGTTGTATGACATCCTACTGCGGAAAAAACGGTATCATCAATTATATCTTTTCCAAAAAGTTCTCTTGCGAATTCCGCTCCTGTATATTGATGCATGACAGGCATTGGGTCATCCGGTTTCTTGTCTGTTCTGATGCCATACCTGGAACACAGTTCCAATTGCTTTTCCCCGCTGAAATCTTTTGTTATGTCATGGACCAGCGCCGCTTTTTCCAAAGCAAATGAATCACTGTCGCTCAGATTGAACAGTTTTGCCAAAGCAGCAGATTCCTCGTAGACGCTCAGAGTGTGTCGGTATCTTTTTTCGGATTCATATTTCACAACTTCGCGCCTGATGCTTTCAAACACCTTTTCCCTATTTGTTTCCATGATATCTCTTGATGTATTCGCAAACACTTTCGGGTACGTATCTGCTGATGTCCTTTCCTTCGGTTATCATGCTCCTTATAAGTGTCGATGATACTTCATAAGGCTGACATTTTAACACAACTATTTTCGCATTGTATTTATCTTCATATTCCTTTTTCCGCTCTTCAATTGATTCAAAACCTTTAACATCAGAATCATTTCTCAGAACGAGGCAGAGAGTACACATACTGAACAGGTCTTCAAAACGGTACCATTTGTCAAATGACATGAACATGTCTGTCCCGCACAGCATGAACAATTCGTTTCCCGTTTTACTGAATTCCTTTAATGTGTAATATGAATAGCTTTTACCCTCTCTCCTGATTTCGAAATCCGAAACTTCAATTCTGTCATTGTCCCGGTCTTTATCCGTAAAAGCAAGTCTGGCCATTTCCAAGCGCTCTTCAGAACTGAAACAGTCCGGTGTTTGTTTGTGAGGAGGGTTGCCTGCAGGAATCACGTACAGCTTGTCCAGTTTACACTCATTCAGGAAAGTATGAGCCGCCTTGACATGTCCGTTGTGAATAGGGGCAAATGTGCCTCCGAAAATACCGACTCTCACAATGTTTTTATCATGAGACTGTATTGTTTGTGCTTTTTGGACTCTTTATACAGAGTAAACCTTGTGCCAATTGCGCAAACACAGTCTGCACCTATTTTTTCCGCAATTTCGTCACCGGCTTCTCTTGCCGTCATCCCGCTGTTCTCCAGTACTCTGGCTTTGACGAGTTCTCTGGCCTCAAGTGCATCTTCCAGTTGTGTCAGAAGATTATCGTTGATTCCGCCTTTTCCCACCTGGAATATTGTTTCCAGTCCGTTCGCCTTTCCTCTGAGAAAGGCTCTCTGCTTTCCGCTTAACATTTCAGAATTCTCCTTGAAAACTCTTTTGCAAACAATTGCATTGCTCTTGCCCTGTGGCTCACTGAATTCTTCTCTTCAGAATTCATCTCGGCAAAAGTCTTGTTCAATTCCTGATAGAGGAAAAGCGGATCATATCCGAAACCACCATTTCCCCGTCTCTCTCTGAGTATTATTCCCGGACACTCGCCTCTGCAGCAGAATTCCGTTCCGTCCGGTGTTACGCAAGCTATAACAGAGACAAATTTTGCAGTTCTTTCTGAATCTGCAATGTCATTCATCCTGTCAAGAAGCTTGTCATTGTTTTTTTCGTCGTCGCATGGTTCTCCCGCATATCTTGCTGAGTATACCCCGGGTTCCCCGTCCAGGCAGTCTACGCAAAGACCTGAATCATCTGCAATTCCTATATATCCGAGTTTCGCTGCGACCCTTGCTTTTATGAGTGCATTCTCTTCAAATGTCTTTCCGTCCTCTACAACGTCGTCATCGTATCCGATGTCTGAAAATGTCTTCAGTTCAACCTTGTCTGATTGAAGGAAGTGCTCAAGTTCAACGGCTTTGTGAGAATTGTGTGTTGCAATCAGTATTTTAAACATATCAGTCTCCGAACAAAGCGCTCACAAATTCATCAGGATCGAATTTCTGGAAGTCGTCTACTTTTTCTCCGACTCCGATGTATTTTACGGGAACACCGAGTTCCTCTCTTATTGAAAATACGATGCCGCCTTTTGCCGTGCCGTCGAGCTTTGTCAGAATGATACCGGTCAGTTCGGCAACATTTTCAAACTCTTTTGCCTGGATTACGGCATTCTGTCCGGTTGTCGCATCCAGAACCAGAAGCGTTTCTCTGACGCAGTCAGGAAGCTCCCTGTCAACCACTCTGTTGATTTTGCCAAGTTCGTCCATAAGATTCTTCTTGTTATGGAGTCTTCCGGCTGTATCGATAATCAGTACGTCAGCATGACGTTTCTTTGCTGCTGATGCGGCATCAAAAACTACTGCTGCAGGGTCTGAGCCCTCGTTTCCCTTGATTATGTCAACTCCAACTCTTTCTGCCCAGATTGTCAGTTGTTCGGCAGCTGCGGCCCTGAAAGTGTCTGCTGCGGCAAGAACAACCTTTTTTCCTTCGGATTTCAGCATGGAGCTGATTTTTGCAATTGATGTGGTTTTCCCGACACCATTGACTCCGATGACCAGTATAACAGTCATTTTCCCGTCTTCAAAGGCAATTTCACCGCCTTCGCCGATGCATTCTCTGAGTATTCCGAATAGTTCCTGTTTTGCCTGCTGACCGTCTGTTATTCTTTTTGCCTTAAGTGTTTCTCTGAGTTCATTCAGAATCTTCTCTGTCATTTCGACGCCGACGTCGCTTGTTATAAGCAGCTCTTCCAGTTCGTCAAACAGATCTTCGTCTATTCTTACGAATGCTCTGAATATGTTTTCTATTCCGTCCGCCAAAGCCTTTTTTGTCTTCTGCAGACCGGCTTTAAGTTTCTCAATAAATTTCACCGGAACCTAAACCCAACCTTTCTTCTATCTCTGAAACATCAATTGAAAGGATATCTGATATTCCCTTTTCATGCATAGTTACACCGTAAATGGTGTCTGCTGCCGCCATTGTCCCTCGTCTGTGGGTAATGATGACAAACTGAGTCTTCTCAGTATAGTTCTTGACATATTCTGCAAATTTGTCAACGTTCACTTCATCAAGAGCAGCTTCAATTTCATCAAGAATGCAGAATGGTGAAGGATTTACTTTCATTATTGCAAAATACAGAGCAATAGCTATAAATGCCTGTTCTCCACCTGAAAGCAGCGTCATGCTTGTTATCTTCTTTCCAGGAAGAGCCACATTTATTTCAATTCCACAATTCAGCACGTCAACGGGATCGGTCAGCCTTACTTCTGCTGAGCCGCCGCCAAACAACTGCTTAAAGACTTCATCAAAGTTGATATTGATCTGATTCATTGTGTTCGTGAAATCTGATCTCATCTGTTCTTCGAGTCCGAAAATAATTTTGAGCAGTTCGTCTTTTGAAGTTCTGAGATCCTGAGTCTGAACAGACAGTTCGTCATACCTGCTCTTAACTTCCTTATACTCTTCAATTGCTCCGACATTTACGTTTCCGAGAGCTTTTATCTCGTTCTTGAGCTTGTTCTGGATTGATACAGACTCGCCTCTTGTCTTTTCAGTAATCTTCGGATAACTGGAGTTGTGTGCTTCGGAAGGAGTGAGGTCATATTCTTCGAACAGGAAATCTATCAGTTTCTTTGTCTTCTCTTCAACCTTCTCGAATGCGCTCTGTGCTTTTGTCAAAGCGGTGAAAGCGAGATCGTGCTTGTTCTGATATTCTTTCTGCTTTTCTCTTATTCGCGCACTCTTGCCTTCATACTCTTCAGCCTGCTGTGACAAAGCAGCTTTTCTCTCTTCAAGTTCTGATCTCTTCTTTATCAGTTCGTCGGCGACGCTTGACGCGTTTTCCATCTTCCTGATATTTTCGTCAATGCTTGCAATAATCTCAGACTTTCTGTCGTTAAGCGCAGCCACTTCGTCTGAATGAGACTTGCTGCTCAAAGTCAGTCTGTCAAACTCTTCCTTAAGTGAAGCGGCATTCTTGAGTTCAACTGCAAGAGCCAGGGATTTTTCAGACAGAACGTCCCTTGAGTCTTCCAGTTTCTGCTCAAGTTCTTTCGTCTTGCTGTTGAATTGTTCGACCTGGAGGTCAATCTTCTTCAATGACTCCTCGTACTGTCTGCGCTTTTCTGCAATCTCTGCTTCATTGTCTTCGCCTGCACGTATGTTCAGTTCAATACCGGTGGATTCCTCTCTGAGCTGATCCAGATTCTTACGGATATCGCTTATCTGAGTCTCAAACTCTTTGTTCTGGATCTGTTCGGCATTGAGCATGGTTGTTACAATGGACAGTCTGGTCTTGTAGTCTGATGAAGAATCATTTGCATCAGACAGTTTGCTGTTGACTTCGTCAATGTCTGACTGGAGTTTGCTGTCCTTCTTTTCAAGGGACTTGATCTCTTCGTTGAGTCTTTCAGTCTGTGAATGTCTTGAAAGCATTCCGGAATCGCTGGCTGATGAGCCGCCCGTAAAGCTTCCTCCTGCATTTATAACCTGTCCGTCAAGGGTTACAACCTTATATTTGAACCCCAGGAATTTGGCTATTGCATTTGCATCATCCATCGTTTTGGAAATAATGGTTCTGCCGAGCAAATAGTCAATTATGGATCTGAATTTATTGTCACATGTGACCAGATTGTTGGCAACGGCAACATATCCCTGCATCTTTTCAATTCCGAGGAGCTTTCCGTCAACGGGAGAACCGCGCATGGTTGTAGTGGGATAAAATGTTGCTCTGCCGGCATTCTTGTTTTTAAGATATCTGATTGAATACTTTGCGGTCTCTTCGTCTTCAACAATTATATTCTGAAGACTCGGACCGAGAGCCACTTCAATCGATGTTGCATATTCTTCCGAAACGCCGATGATTTTGGAAACAGGACCATAAATTTTGGGATCTGACCCGTCAGGTTTCTTCATCAGACCGTTTTTGAAGTCACTCATTATGGTCTTGACTGCATGAGAATAACCCTCGAGCAGTTCTTCCATTCTCTCAAATGTCTGAAGTCTGTGTTTTCTCTGGGTAATCTGCAGATACACTTCATTCTTCTCATTAGAAAGTCTTGTCAGCTCTTCATTCAGATTTGCTTTTTCATTTTCAAATCCGTCAAATTTTGACTGTATTTCGTCTACCTGTTTCTGGTACTGCTCAAGAAGTTTCTGACCCTGGTCATATCTGCCTTCAAGTATTGCCAGTTCGGCTTCGTACTTTTCAATATCTTCTTTCAGGGCAGATAATCTTTCGGCACCGACGCCCTTGCTGGTCTCAACTGCTGACAGCCTTATTTTTTCATCCACGTCTGCAGAGTGAATTCTCTCTGAATCCTCAATTGATTCCTGAAGGGCTCTTTGGACCTTTTCAAGTTCGGTCTCATATTCATCGCTTTCCTTCTGAAGATTCTCGCACTCCTGTTTCAAAGTGGCTATTTTCTGTTCACTTGACGCAAGCAGATTGCCTTTCTCATATGCGAGTTCGCTTTCCTGTTCCATTGTTTTTGTTTCGGAAGCGAGTCTCTCTTTTACTTCGTCAAGTTTTTCATTGAGGTGAATATTGTCATTCTTTGAGATTTCTGCACTGCTGACGGACTTTGACGCTTTTTCTATACTTTCGCTGAGTTCTCTGGATACATTTTCAATGTCAATTCTGTTCTTCTGGCTCGCATTGAAAACTTCGTCATATTTTCTGTCTATGTCTTCGAGATCTGCATCAACCACGGACAGTTCGGACTGCAGACCCGCAATGTTCTCTTCGAGTTTTTCTTTTTCGCCCTTTGCGTTGTCCAGGTCATATACTGCCAGGGAAACATCTATGCCTTTTTTCTGCTCAAATATTTCCAGATATTTCTTTGCTTTCTCTGAGTCTCTTTCAAGAGGTCCTATTCTGGACTTGAGTTCGTTTTCTATGTCTTCGAGTCTTATGAGGTTTTCAACTGTACTCTCAAGTTTTCTTTCGGATTCTTCTTTCTGGTATCTGTATTTGGCAATACCCGATGCCTCTTCAAATACTTTTCTCTTGTCTTCGCTCTTTGATGAAATAATCTCTGCTATCTTTCCCTGACCGACAATTGAATATCCGTTCTTTCCTATGCCTGTGTTGAGAAACAGTTCTGTTACGTCTTTGGCAAGCGCCTTCTTCTTGTTAATGAAATATTCGCTTTCTCCTGCTCTGTAATAGCGGCGCGTTACTGCAATTTCATCATAATCTCCGAGAGAAGCCACTTTCCCAGCTTCTTCTGAATTGTCAAAAGTGATTGTTACTTCTGCGTAGCCCATCGGGCTTCTTTTTTCTGATCCTGAAAAAATGACATCTTCCATTTTAGAGCCGCGTACACTCTTTGGCGAGCGCTCTCCGAGCACCCACTTTACGGCATCGGAAATGTTGGATTTTCCGCTTCCGTTGGGACCGACAACTATGGTTATTCCCTTATCGAAATTCAATTTTGTTCTTTCAGGGAATGACTTGAATCCCTGCATTTCAATTGATTTTAATCTCACTTTTACCTTCCTGTTATAGTCGTTCTCATATCAAATTCACCGATACCTGAACAACCTTTTATCTTCATGTCTATCAGACTGAATTCTTCTATTATCCTGTTTTTGTTGACTTTCCTGTATCCGGAAACAGATGAAACCCGTTTGGGATTAACTAATACTTCCAGTATTTTTCCTTTGCAGCATTCTCTTGAAACATTTTTTCTCAAAAGCTTTTCAAAATATATGCTGAGACACATTTCTCCGATGGTTTCGGAATACTCGCCAAAAGCAATGTCGCTGCCGTCAGTCAAATTGTCGGTGGACTGAAGTCCAATTCGAATTACGTCAACTCCGTGATTCAAAAATACTTCGAATGCCTTCTCGCTTCTCTCAGCCGCTTCAGTAATTGTGAGTGGAACGTATCTGCCTTCTTTGGTCATCTCTGCAAGCTTAGTGTTTTTCAGCACCACACACGGATAGATTCTTGAAGCTGAAGCTCCCCATTCGGATATCCTGGTTGCTGTCGCTATTTCCTTTTCTTCATCTGACCCGGGCAAGCCTATCATCATCTGGCCTACAAACTGCATTCCCGAACTCACTATGAGTTTGGCGGCTCTCTCAGACTGCTCGGAGGTATGACCTCTTTCATTGATTCTGAGAACTTCATCGGAACAGCTCTGCACGCCAAGTTCAACTGTCTTCATCCCGTTTTCTTTAAGAAGTCCTATTATGTCTTCATTGATGTAATCAGGTCTTGTGGAACATCTCATTGAATCTATTTTTCCGGAGTCAATGTAACTTTTTCCGAGTTTTAACAAATACTCAAGATCGTCTCTGTCAATTCCGGTAAAACTTCCGCCGAAATACGCAAGCTGTATTTCCTGCTTTTTGGGGTCGGTTGTTGCCAGTGCGTTTTCTATTTCGTTTTTAATATTTTCAAAATCCGGTCTTGAGTGTCCGGAAATCTTCACCTGATTGCAGAATATGCAGTTGTGCGGACATCCCATGTGAGGGATGAATATTGGAATATTAATGTGTTTTTTCATCACAGAATGTCGTCGAATTTAATCCCGATTAACTCCAAAGCATTTTTGGCAGCTTCTTTTTCGGCTTCTTTCTTGCTCTTTCCTATCCCTCTTCCGAAGACATTGCTGTTGATTCTAGCTTCACAGACAAATGTTTTGTCATGATCAGGTCCCGATTCTGACACTATAACGTACTGAAGTTTCTCTCCGGGTGTCTCCTGGACTTTTTCCTGTAGAATGGATTTTGGATCCTGAAGATTGTGCTCTCTCTTTATAAGGTTTGTGGAGCTGATGACAAAAGGAAGAACAAACTGTCTTGCCTTTTCTATACCGCCATCAAGAAAAATAGCGGCAATGAGTGACTCGAATGCATCTTCAAGATTTGATTCTATATTTCTTCCACCGTTTTTCTCTTCACCTTTTCCAAGGAAAAGATAATCTCCAAGTCCTATCTGTCTTGCAAACTGGGCAAGTGAATCTCTTTCTACTATCTGTCTTCTGATGCTGGACAGTTCGCCCTCGTTTTTTTCAGGAAATTTATCGTAAATGTATTTACTTGTGATGGCTGACAGTATTGAATCTCCCAAAAATTCCAGTCTCTCATTTGACTGGATATTTGTTCTGGATTCGTTTACATAAGATGAGTGTCTCAAAGCCATATACAACAGTTCTTTGCTGTTGAAAAAGTAACTTATCTTTTTCTCGAGGATTGCCGGATCCTTGGGATAGCTTACTGTCTTCTCTTCCACTGCGCCCTCCAATAATACTTGATTAGATTATTATATATTATATATCGAATTAATTCAACTGAAATTGCAAGCCAAAAACAACGAAAATCCACGACGCATGCCGTGGACTTTGTTTGTTTTACGATTATGATTTTTCACTTAGATATTTTTGTCAGAAGGTCGTTTTCGTTCATATAGCAACACGCCATCTCTTGCAATTCTTTTTTCAAATGCGGCAAATTCCTGTTTTTCTTTAAATTTGCTGTTATGGTAGACCAATAAATCAATCGGCATTGTTTGAATCTTGTATAGAGCCCTTCGGAT
>CADAXH010000025.1 GCA_902791785.1 uncultured Ruminococcus sp.
TATGCTCGTCAGTCAGGCGGTAAAGGTCAGTACGGCCACGTTAAAATCACAATTGAGCCCAATGAGAGCGGCAAGGGATATGAATTTATCAACAAGGTTGTTGGCGGTGACATTCCTAAGGAATACATACCAGCAGTCGATGCCGGTATCCAGGGCGCAATGCAGACGGGTGTTCTTGCCGGATACAACGTAGTAGACGTCAAGGTTACACTTACAGGTGGTTCATACCACCCGGTCGACTCATCAGAAATGGCATTCAAGATTGCAGGTTCAATTGCATTCAAGAATGCGATGAGAAAGGCAAATCCTGTATTAACCGAACCTATCATGAAAGTTACAATCATCACTCCTGATGACTATCTCGGAACTGTTCTGGGAGATGTAAGTTCAAGAAGAGGTCAGGTTGTTTCACAGGAACCAAACGCCGGTGCTCAGCAGATAGTTGCCAACATTCCGCTTTTGAACATGTTTGGATATGCTACTGATCTCCGTTCCAAGACACAGGGACGCGGACAGTATGTAATGGAACCAAGTCACTTCTCTGAAGTTCCTTCAAGCATAGCAAAAGAGATTGTTGAAAAGAATCTCGGCAGCAGAGGCTAATCAAAGGAAAAATAAAAAAATAACATATCGCGGATACAATCCGCAAAAATCTTAGGAGGATTTTTAAAATGGCAAAGGCTCATTTCGAAAGAACCAAACCACATGTCAACATTGGTACAATCGGACACGTTGACCATGGTAAGACAACTCTTACAGCTGCAATTACAAAGGTACTTTCCATTCAGAATGGTAAGAACGAATTCCTTCGTTACGACCAGATCGATAATGCACCTGAAGAGAAGGCAAGAGGTATTACAATCAATACCAGACACGTTGAATATGAAACAGCTAATCGTCACTATGCACACGTTGACTGCCCTGGACACGCTGACTACATCAAGAACATGATTACTGGTGCTGCTCAGATGGACGGCGCTATCCTCGTTGTTGCTGCTTCTGACGGTCCGCTTCAGCAGACACGTGAACACGTATTGCTCGCTCGTCAGGTTGGCGTTCCTGCAATCGTAGTTTACCTCAACAAAACAGACCTCGTTGATGATGACGAACTTCTTGAACTCGTTGAGATGGACATTCGTGACCTTCTTAATGAATATGAATTCCCGGGCGATGATACTCCTATCATCCGTGGATCAGCAAGAGAAGCTCTTGAATCAACAAGCACAGATATTAACGCTCCTGAGTACAAGAGCATAATCGAACTCATGGAAACAGTTGACAGCTACATTCCAACTCCTGAAAGAAAATCAGACCTCCCGTTCCTTATGCCTGTTGAAGACGTATTCTCAATCTCAGGCCGTGGAACAGTTGCTACTGGTAGAGTTGAAAGAGGAACAGTTAAAGTTGGCGACGAAGTTGAAATCGTTGGTATCAAAGAAGAAAAACAGAAATCAGTTGTTACAGGCGTAGAAATGTTCAAGAAGACTCTTGATCAGGCTATGGCTGGTGATAACGTTGGTCTTCTCCTCCGTGGTATCGATAAGAAAGAAATCGAAAGAGGACAGGTTATCAGCAAACCGGGTACAATCCATCCGCATACAAAATTTGTTGGACAGGTATACGTACTTACAGAAAAAGAAGGCGGACGTAAGAAACCGTTCTTCCCAGGCTATCGTCCACAGTTCTACTTCAGAACAACAGACGTTACTGGTACAATCAGTCTTCCTGATGGCGTTGAAATGTGCCGTCCTGGCGATAACGTAAACATGACAGTTGAACTCATTACACCTATCGCTATTGAAAAGGGACTCCGTTTCGCTATCCGTGAAGGCGGTAAGACAGTTGGTTCCGGCGTTGTCGGCGACATCATTGAATAATTAACAGTTATTCTGAAAACTTAAAACGGGGCGGATTTATTCCGCCCCGAAATACCATTAATCTTTGGGGAATAGGTGAAATTCCATATCGGCAGTGAATCACTTTTGTGAAAGTCTGAGAGCATCTCTGATGTTGACTGGGTGTAAATCCCAGACCGACGGTATAGTCCGGATGAAAAAGATCTGTATGGTCATCTCTCGGTTATCCGAGACTTTTCCCCTTTTTTATGAAAGGGATTTTTTTATGTCTGAAAATAAAAATACACAAAGAATAAAAAGCATTGTGGTTCTTGCAATGTTTGCAGCACTGGCTTTTGTTATTGAACTGGTATTCAGGATCAGAGTGGCAGGCTTTCTGACTTTTGATGCCAAAGACGCAGTAATTACAATTGGTTCGTTGTTTTACGGGCCATTATCGGGTATAATAATATCACTTGTTATATCTTTCATTGAAATGATTACAATAAGCACGACAGGAATATGGGGATTCATCATGAATTTCGTGTCGACAGCCGCATTTGCCGGAGTAGCGAGCCTGATTTACAAGAAAAAAAGAACGCTGAACGGCGCTCTGATCGGACTGGCTGCAGGTTCAGCTTCAATGGTTGTTCTGATGATGATTATGAATCTAATCATAACTCCTATCTATACGGGAATGACTGTACAAGCTGTTGCAGATATGATTCTGCCTATACTGCTGCCGTTTAATCTTGCGAAAGTGGTTCTCAACTCTGCATTTGTGTTGTTGCTCTATAAGCCAATATTCATAGGCCTGAAAGCAGCTCATCTGGCAGAAGGAGAAGTTAATTTCAGATTTGACAAAAAGACAGTTATTGTTGCAGTGCTGGGATTTGCACTGGTTGCAGTGGCCCTTGTTGTATTCTTTGTTGTACTTGGAGCAAAACTCGGATAAATAAGGATTTTATATGATTGACGCGATTGAAAAATTTTTTCTTGAAACAGTAGGGAGAGAGTGGTGCGTGTTCTTCTGCTCGATGATTCCTATTATTGAGCTGAGAGGTGCAATACCTCTCGGAGCCGCATTAGGGTTGCACTGGCTTCCTTGCCTTGCAATCAGCATTCTTGGCAACATGCTGCCGGTTCCGTTTATTCTGCTGTTCATTAATGCAATAATACAGGCCATGAAGAAAACGAAGCATCTTGCAAAATTTGCAAACTGGCTCGAAGCGAAAGCTGAAAAGAACAGAGAAAGAATTCTCAAATTCGGATTTTTCGGGTTGATTCTTTTTGTTGGAACTCCGCTTCCGGGCACGGGTGCATGGACAGGATCTCTTGCAGGATCTGTTCTCAGGATTCCTTTCTGGAGATCACTTCTTGCCACATTCCTGGGTGTTCTGATGGCCGGCGGTATCATGACTGTAATTTCCTATGCAATAAAATCTGTTATCCCGGCGTAAAATAATAAGCTATTTCAAATTGGCAGGCCAGCCTTTCTGAAATAGCTTTATTTTTTGTTAATGATCGCCCATCAGGACTCCCAGTATTTCCATTGAAGTTACCGCTCCGAATGCTCTGGAATCTACGCTGACTCCCCGGTTGTCTCCTATGACAAAATACTCATTTGGTCCCAGTATGTAATTCGCACCGCAAACTCCGGGGTCTGTATAAACAGTAACTACGTCGGACAGCTGAAGACCATTTATATATATGTAGCCGTCTCTAATGCAAACCTGCTCATTGGGAAGGCCGATGATTCTCTTGACTATCGTCTCACCCGTATCTTTGCTCCTGATTGCGACCACATTCAGTCTGTGTATCTGCGATTCCTTTGTGTAAATAAATACATCCCCATTATTCAGTGTTGGAGACATTGAGTTTCCGTCTACAATTCCTATTGCGCAGCTGATGGCAAAAAAGACATAAATTGCAAACAAAAATGCAAGGAGATATACAACAATGAAAAATTTGGAAAAGAATATTCTGGATTCTTTTTTCAAAGATAATAACCTCCTCGACGAATATAGAACAATTATAGCAAAAAGGAAAAATAAAGTTCAATAGTTTTAATAACAATATGTAAAATTTTTTCAAAGAGCTCGTTTGCCTCACAAAAAGGAAGGCGTTTGTGGTATAATCTAATCATACGGAAAAATAGACAGAGGTAAGTCATGGATCAGGAATTAAACGACAATTCTCAAGTTCAGATTAACGGAACAATCGAAAGAATTGTCTACCAGAACGAGGACAACGGATATACTGTTTGCAAAGTGGAAACAGAAGATTTCAGCAGCCTGACAGCTGTTGGAATAATGCCATACCTCTGCGCCGGTGAAATGGTTACTCTGTACGGAAGAATGATTGTTAACAGCAAATACGGCGAACAGCTGAAAGTTGAATCATACGAAAAAACACTTCCGTCAACTGAGACTGCAATACTGACATACCTTTCATCGGGCGGCCTCAAAGGAATAGGAAAGCTACTGGCTTCCAGAATAGTGGCAAAATATGGTCTGGATACCTTTGATGTAATTGAGAATAACCCGCTGTGGCTTTGCGAAATCAAAGGAATGACCAGGAAAAAGGCCATGGACATCAGCCAGCAGTTCAAAAGCCAGAACGGTATAAGAAATGTTGTGTCATTCTGCAGAGATTTCTTTTCACCAAACGTTTCAATGAAGATTTATTCCAAATGGGGAATGGACTCGCTGGATATAATTAAAGAGAATCCTTACAGACTCTGTGAAGAGATTGGAGGAATCCCGTTTGAAAAGTCTGAGGAAATCGCAAGATCCATAGGTGTCAAGAAAAAGGATCCTAACAGAGTTTGTGCCGGAATACTCTATGTGCTCTCTTTCAACAGGGAACAAAACGGACATGTATACATTCCATACGATAAGCTTGTCACAGCAGCTTCATCACTCCTTGACTGCGAAGAGGAAATAATAGCAAGGAATCTCGAGCAGCTGAATGAAGAGAAAAAAGTGGTTATAACCGATGTCAATGAACAAAAGGCCGTATATGAGAAGAACATGTACGACGACGAGCAGTTTGTTGTAAAGAAGCTTGATCTCATCAGCAAATACGGTATTAAAGTGTCCGACAAGGACTGTGAGCCTCTGATTAAAATGGTTCAGGCATCGAACGCAATACAGTATTCTCCTGAACAGGACAGAGCAATCACAGAAGCTCTGGAAAATGGAGTCTTCATTCTTACAGGCGGCCCCGGAACCGGAAAAACAACAATTACAAAGGCAATGATTTCAATTCTGGAGTCATTTGGCGCCTCAGTTGTTCTTTGTGCTCCCACAGGCAGAGCTGCCAAAAGAATGGAAGAAGCAACCGGATACGAGACAAAAACAATTCACAGGCTTCTTGAAGCACAAAAAGACGAAATGAACGGAGAGACGCTGTTTTTGAGGAACCAGGATTCTCCGATAGATGAAGATGTTGTAATTGTGGACGAGTCTTCGATGATAGATCTTCCGCTTATGGCAGCTTTGCTCAGGGCGGTGAAGAGAACGATTAAGATTATATTCATAGGAGATGCAAATCAGCTTCCTCCTGTCGGACCAGGATATGTTTTTCAGGATATAGTCAAGTCTGACAGATACAATACAATAGAACTGACACACATATTCAGACAGTCAAGTGAGAGCATGATAGTAGTCAATGCTCACTCTATAAACGACGGGGAACACCTTGAGTTAAAACCTGTTCACGGAAATGATTTCTTTATTGTCGGCAAAAGTGACGATGAGGCAACTTTGGATACTATTGTTTCTCTGTGCGAAAAAGGGCTTAAAGACAAATACAAGAAAACCATATTTGACGGAATTCAGGTTATTTCGCCCTCGAGAAAAGGCAGTTGCGGAACTGAAGCATTGTGTGCCAGACTGCAGGAAAAACTCAACCCTCCTTCTGATGACAAAAGGGAAAAGAAATTCATGAATACAATCTTCAGGGTCGGCGACAAAGTAATGCAGAACAAAAACAATTACACATTGCCGTGGAAGAAAGAGGGAGAAGCAGACGGAGAAGGCGTATTTAACGGAGATATAGGCATAATCAAATCCATATCCTATAAAGACGAAACAGTGACTGTTGACTATGACGGAAGAATTGCTCAATATGATTTCACAATGCTTGATGAAATAGAACTCGCCTATGCGATTACAGTTCACAAGAGTCAGGGAAGCGAATATCCGATCATTGTTATACCTCTGTACAAAACATCACCAAAACTGCTCACGCGCAATCTGCTGTATACAGCAGTTACAAGGGCAAAAAACATAGTGGTGCTTGTGGGTATTCCTGAAATAATAAACAGCATGATTGACAACAACAAGCAGAGTAAGAGATATACGGGTTTAAGGTACCTGCTTGAGCGTTACGAATAGAAAAAAAGAAGGATAATCAATCCATAGAGGAGAGATTATCCTTGGTTTTTTAGTTATAAGATATTAATAGTTATCGTCAATTGAAGCGAGCTTTTCTCTGTAAGCAGCAATCTTGTCTGTGCATGCTTTTGAGTATCTTGTTGCAGCGCTGACGTAGTTTCCGATCTTGTTATCCATAACCATTGTTGCGATATATCCGTCAAAGTCTACAGCCATGCTTCCGATGTATCCGGGGTCATAACTGATTGAATTTGTGATAAGGTCAACCATTTCACCTGATTCTTCATCACTTGCATATGTGTATTTATATGTGTTGAGGAATGCAGGGTATACAAGTTTGTATGAATGGTAAGCAAACAATGTGAGGAACTGAGCGATTACTTCCATGTTTTCATATGAAGTAGGAATGCTCAGGAATGTAGAATGGTTGTCAGGGAGATGATAGTATCTCTGCTGATCAGCTGATACCATTGGCATCGGAAGTATACCAATTCTGAGGCTTTCAGCGGACTCGTATACTTCAAGCTGGCCCATAACGTTGGATACAAATAGTGTCGTTCCATTCATCATGGCTTTGTCGCAGCTGGAATAACCTGTCTGGAGATAGCCTTCAGTCTTCGCGAGTTTTGCAGCAGCTTCCAGAGTGTCGATGCCTTTTGCATCGTTGAGGGCAGCTACAAAGTATCCGTCATATGTGTTTTCATTCTTTACAACATATCTGCGACCGCCTGCAAAGTACAGGTATCTCGGATTGTGAGCGGTTGACATATATCCTAAGATATCTGAGTCAGATCCGTCTGAATATGAATATGTTGAGTCGCCGTTTGCATCGTATTTGATTTTGTCAATGAAGTCGATCATTGCATCAAATGTCCATTCATAATCTCTGACCATCTGATAAATATCGATGTCTTCAAACTTTGAGTCATATACATCTTTGTTGTAATATGTGATCCATACTGCCTTCTTTGCACAAAGTGAGAAAGCTCCGCACATAGCGAAAAGTTTTCCGTCACATGTCAGATCATTGAAGAAGTTCTGGTCCCACCACGGCTGTGAGAAATCAACGTCGAATTTCAATACATTGTAATAGCTGTCGCTTGCTATACTCAAAACAGAATAAGCAGCTGTTGTACCAATATATTTCTGTTCTCCGGAAGCGATGCTTGCAGAATATGCGGAGCCGCCTGAAGAGTCAACCATGATTTCACAGTTGTAGAGCTGTTTCATAACAGCGTTTCTGTCAATTACAGCGTCATCAAGAGCATTTCCGGTAACTGACTCAACCCAGAAGTTCTTGTCGTCGTGCCAACCCTCAGCCGGGTCAGAAACTGTAGCATTGATAAGGAATGTCAATCCGCCAAAATCAACATCTTCATATCCTTCCAGTTTTTCACGTCCGTTTGGTTCTCCTTTTGTTTCTGTTACTTCTTCGGTCGTGCTTGAGGTGTCATCTGTAACCTTGGTTTCTTGTGTCGTTGTTGTATCAACAGTGTCTTTCTGTGTTGTGGTATCGCTTTTCGCCGAATTACAGGAAACAGCAAATATTACAACAGAGAGGAGCATTGCGACAGAAAGAAAAACGGTCAACAATTTTTTTGCCATATTTTTTACCCCTTGTTATATATTGTGTTGTGAACACAAATAGATTGTAAGATATTTTATCATTATGCGACCATAAAATCAATAGAAATGACCATGAAAAAAGGACTGAAAAAGGACGGTTGTCTGAACAACCGCCCTCTTGTAAATTATTTATTATCAATAATTGTCATCAATTGCAGCTATTTTGTCTCTGTATTTTGCGATGTCGGCATCAATAGACTTTGTGAATCTTGCTGCTGCACTTGTATAGTTTCCGATTTTGTCATCGTTTATCATGGTTGCAACATATCCGTCAAAGTTGGCTGCAACGCCGCTAAGATATCCGGGGTCATAGCTGACCGTATTTGTTATGAGGTCAACCATCTCGCCTGATTCTTCGTCACTTGCGTATGTGTATTTATATGTGTTGATAAACGCAGGATATACAATCTTGTATGAGTGGTAAGCGAACAGTGTCAAAAACTGTGCAATAACATCCATGTTTTCATATGCAGTAGGAATACTCAGGAATGTTGAATGATTGTCCGGAAGATGATAATAATGATGCTGTGAAGCCGTTGGCATTGGCATGGGAAGAATTCCGATTCTCAGATTTTCAGCATTATCATAAGTTTCAAGCTGACCCATTACGTTTGAAACAAACAGAGTCGTACCATTGATCACAGCGGTATCGCATCTAGTGTATCCTTCAGACAGATATCCTTCAGTTTTTACCAGACGCGCAGCAGCCTGCATTGTATCGATGGCTTTGGGGTCATTCAGGGTGCTTACAAAGTATCCGTCATATGACGTGGAAGTCTTTGAAACATATTTAAGGCCGCCCGCATAATACAGATATCTTGGGTTATGTGCTGTAGACATATATCCGAGTATGTCGGCATCGGCTCCATCAGTGAAAGTGTATGCTGAGTCGCCGTTTGCATCATATTTGATCTGTTCAATGAACTCTGATATTTTATCAAATGTCCATTCATAATCCCTGACTATCTGATAAATGTCTATGTCTTTGAATTTTGTATCATACACATCTTTGTTGTAGTAGCAAATCCACACTGCTTTTTTAGGAACAAGAGTGAAGGAGCCGCACAGAGCGAACAACTTGCTGTCGCATGTCATATCCTCAAAGAAATTCTGATCCCACCAGGGCTGAGTGTAATCTATGTCAAACTTCAGCACATTGTAATACTTGTCGCTTGCCATTGAAAATATGGACCAGGCAGCAAACGTTGTCCCTATATATTTCTGATCTCCTGAAGCTATGCTCGCCTGATAAGCAGAACCGCCTGAAGCATCAACTGCAATCTCGCAATTGTAGAGTTGCTTCATTACGTTGTTTCTCTCATATACTGCATCATCTACTGCATTGCCTGTAACATTTTCAACCCAGATTGTGTAGTCGTCACGCCAAGGCTTGAAAATGTCTACTGCTGTTGCATTAATAAGGAATGTGAGTCCGCCAAAATCAACATCTTCATATCCTTCCATCTTTTCGCGTCCGTTAGGTTCGGATGTTTCAGTCGTCTCTTCTGCGGTTGTTTCAGTTGTTGCTGCGTCAGTGGCAGTATCCGTGACTTTGTCTGTTTCCTTTGATGTCGTCACGTTTTCCGTAGTTTCATTATGGGTTGTTGTTTCGGTTTTTGATGATCCGCATGAAACTGCAAACAGAACTACCGACATTAACATGGCAACAGAAATAATGATTGTGAGTGCCTTTCTTAACATAATAGTGCTTCTCCTTTTAAAAAGTGATTCAAAGCATTTTTTATCTTTCGTAATAATTCTAGCACCTCAAAGGACAATTTTCCACAAAAAAAACACAGCCATGCCAATTTGGCACGGCTGTGTAAGTCAACCAGTAATCAATTCTTCAGAATATGATATTAATAGTTGTCGTCAATAGCTTCGATTGTTTCGATGTATTGCTGAACCTTTTCTGTGGTTGAAGCATCATATCTTCTGGAAGCAACTGTGTACTGATTCTTCTTGTTGGTAATCATTGTGCTGATGTAACCATCCATTTCGATTGAGAAGCTGCCGAGGTAGCCCGGATCGAATACACGGCTGTCAATGATGATATCAACCATCTCTGCAGAATCTTCATCACTTGCGTAAGAATACTTATATGTATTGATATATGCAGGTCTTACAAGCATTGATGAATGATATGCAAGAAGTGTAAGGAAGTCAGCAAGTACATCCATATCTGAGAAAGAAGTAGGAATGCACATGAAAGCTGCACGGTTGTTTACGTAGCAGTGATATTCTGCCTGTCCCTCAGCATAGAGCGGATGCGGGAGGATACCAACTCTGAGGTTTTCAGCGCCTGCCATTCTTCTCAGAACGTCAAGAACTTCTCCGGCGAACAGTGTTGTTCCGTTCTGGATAGCTTTCTGAACGTTTGAATAACCGCCTGAAATGTATCCCTGCATGTTGCATACTTCAATGAGTTTGTCAATTACGTCGATTGCACTCGGCTGATTGCCCAGAGCTGAAACAAATGAACCATTAGTTGTCTGTTCAGTCTTTGTAACATATCTCAGACCTGCAGCGAAATACAGACCTCTGTCATTATGAGCTGTTGTCATCATGCCGACTGTATCAGCATCAGCTCCCTCTGAGAATTCGTATACGGAGTCGCCGTTAGCATCATTTTTGACTTTGTCAATCATTTCAGCCATTACGTCGATTGTCCATTTCTTGTCTCTTACCAGCTGATAAATATCTGTGTCAGAGAATTTGGATTCATATACGTCCTTGTTGTAGAACATGATCCAAGTTGCGCTCATTGCATGGAGTGAATAGTCGCCTATAATACCAAACAATTTGCCGTTGCAGCTTGAGTCCATGATGAAGTTCTGATCCCACCATGGCTGTGTCCAGTCAACATCGAGCTTGAGCAGGTTGTAGAAGTTGCCGTTTTTGAAAGCGCCGTAAAGGTTGTATTCAGATGAAGCTGCGATGTATTTGTCGTCGCCTGATGCAACAGCTGCGTTAAAACCATTGTCCCAGCCGCCATCATCTACTTCAATTGAGCATGAGTAGAGTTCAGCCATAACACGGTTTCTTTCATAAACTGCATCGTTGATAGCGTCATTTGTAATGCCTTCAACCCAGAAGTCAGCGGCATCAGCCCAGTCTGCGTCTTCGTCATGACAAGAAGCTATCAAGAATGTTCTGCCACCGAAGTTGACATCTTCATAACCCGGGAGTACTTCTTTACCTGTGAGTTCTGTTGTTACATCCTCTTCGGTTACAGTAGTAACTGTCTCGGTTTCGTCAGCTACTGTAGTAGGTGTATCAGTGCCCTTGTTTGTTGTTGTTTCAACAGATGGTTTCTGTGTTGTGGTGTCAGATGTGTTGCCGCCACATGAAACAGCAAAAGCGAGAACTGAAACCAACATAACAATAGCTAAAACGATAGTAGCAATTCTTTTCATTGTGTTTCGTCTCCTTAAAAATTTAGTCGAATGAACAACACTTAAAATTGTGCTTCCTGCTTAAGTACTTTCGCAGGCAATCCCCGTTGTTCGTGCGGTTTGCAAACGTGAATGAATCCGTGCTACAGACCATTTCACGTCTACATTAAAATAGATTGGTACCAAACTATTCTATAGCAAATATGGTAACATAATTAATTATAAAAATCAATAGAGAAAGGGCATGAAGCAGACAAAAAAACACAGACAAACCGATGGTCGTCTGTGCAAAAAAAGTATGTTATCAGAGCATTGAAGTCAATTTGACACTATCGAAATATTCGTTGATTATTCGGTCGGCTTCCTGCCAGATTTTTATACTGTTGCAGTTTTCTATTTTTTCACATTGTCCGTTCTCCGTAAGGCATGAAACAGGGGAGAGTGAACCTTCAGTAAGCCTCAGGATTGTCCCGATATTGTATTCATCCGGTGATTTGGTCAATCTGTATCCGCCGCCTTTTCCTCTCTGACCTTCGATCAGATTATCGGAAACCAGTGACCTGATAATATTTTCAAGGTATTTTTCGTATATTTCCTGTCTGTTGGCAATATCCTGCAGTGAAATATATCCCTGACCATAGTGTTCGGCCAAATCAATCATTACCTTTAATGCATACCTGCCTTTTGTTGATACAAGCATTTAGAAAGCTCCTTGTTTTTTGTTTTCATTAATTCTATCACAATGAACCGTTTTTTTCCATTATTTTTTTATTGCAAAAGGAAAACAGTTATGATATAATCACAACGCTGGCCCATTAGTCAAGCGGCTAAGACGTCGCCCTCTCACGGCGAAGGCATGGGTTCGATTCCCGT
>CADAXH010000026.1 GCA_902791785.1 uncultured Ruminococcus sp.
CTTATGGGACTTGTAGACAATCAGACAATGATTGACATATACAAAGACTGTTCTGCCATTTATCCGAACATCATGGTATATGGTGAACCTTGGGCAGGCGGCACAACCAAGTTGAAATCAGGCACAAGCGCACAGAATCTTACTGAGCAGATGACAGTTCAGGAATCAATCGCCCAGGACTACTTCTCCGGAAGCGGAGTTATGGTAGGCGCTTTCAACGATGTTATAAGAAATGCAATCCGCGGTGACAATGGCCCCGGAAACGGATATGTTCAGGGCGAAACATTAAATGCATCAATTATTGCAATGTGCCTTGAAGGAAGATTCTCCAAAGGAACAATAAAAGCTCGCGACATAGATCCTAATCTTGTTATTAACTACGCTTCATGCCACGACAATTACACTTTGTATGATCAGCTGATTCAGACAACGAAGGAAAACAGGCTGGTTGCGGCATATACACAGGCAGAAGCACTTGTGTTCTTCTCTGAAGGCGTTCCGTTTATTCAGGAAGGCGAAGACTTCATGAGAAGCAAATTCAACGACAGCACCGGCAAATATGACGGAAACTCATATATTTCAGGTGACTATGTCAATGAAATGGATTATTCCCTGAAGATAAAGAATCACGATACATATGAGAAGATTAAAGAACTCATAGCTGTCAGAAAAGCTGAAAGCGCCCTGAGACTCTCATCCAGAAGTGAAATAAGCGAAAAGCTCAAAGATGTTTCTTTCGCAGGCGGAATTATCAGTTTCTATGTTGACGATGTCATAGTAATCCATACTGTCAGCGCAACAACATTCAAACTCGACGGAACATACGAGATAATCTATTCCAACACACGTGACACATATGGAACCGTCACATCGGAAGTATCTCTCTCAACAAATGAATCAATACTTCTCAAAAAGGTAAGCTGATATGTTTAAAAAAGGACAGATCAGCACTGAAATAGACAGAGGACCATTTCTGTTCTCACTTATAGCTTTTATCGGTGGTACGATAACAGCCGTGCTCCTGTTTGCATTAGGCAAGGGTGATCCGCTGGCTGTATTCGCCGGAATAATGATTTCCATAGTTGCAGTCGCATCTGGAGCCATCCTGTTTGCCGTTCTCACAGATAAAGCGTATATAGACAATGGTGTTCTCTACATGTCTTACCTGTTTAAAAAACGCTCAATTCCGGTAAAGGAAATTGCTAAGATTCAGCTTCGCAATGAAGTTTATTCCGTTTATAACAAAAGCGGAGCTGTAGCGGGCACCATCAACGCGAAACTCACCTCCGTCGGTGATGCGGACCGTCCGGATGCGGAAAGTCAACAGCACTCAGAATGATTGCAGGACTTGAAACAATCACTTCCGGAGAGTTGTATATCGGCGATACCCTTGTAAATGACATGGAACCAAAAGACCGCGATATAGCAATGGTGTTCCAGAGCTATGCTCTATACCCCCACATGTCGGTATATGAGAACATGGCATTCGGACTCCGAAATCGCAAAATGCCCGAAGCTGAGATAAAAGAACGGGTGATGAAAGCAGCCAAAATACTCGACATAGTCGACTACCTGGACAGCAAGCCCAAAGCAATGAGCGGCGGACAAAGACAGCGTGTGGCACTTGGCCGTGCACTTGTCCGCAATCCTAAAGTATTCCTGCTTGATGAACCGCTTTCAAACCTTGATGCAAAACTTCGTGCAACAATGCGTTCAGAAATCACTGCACTTCATAACAGTTTGCAGGCAACATTTATTTATGTTACCCACGACCAGGTTGAAGCAATGACAATGGGTACAAGAATTGTAGTCATGAAAAACGGTTTCGTTCAGCAGATTGATTCACCAATGAATCTGTATAACCATCCTTATAACAAGTTTGTGGCGGGATTCATCGGAACGCCTCAGATGAACTTCTTCGAAGTCACAATGAAGAAAGATGGAGATGGTGTTACAGTTAAACTCAGCAATGGTGATTGTTTAACTCTTCCCTGCGACGTCGTATCAGAGTTTGACAATTCATATGTCGACGGAGGCAAACCTGCTATTCTCGGCATTCGTCCTGAACATATCGACATTGCCCGTGAAGGAGACGGAATCAAGTTTATAGTCACCAATGTTGAACGACTTGGAAACGAAACAATTGTTTATGGTAAACTTGGCGATCAACTCGGTGAATTCACTGTAAAGGATGAAGGAAATGGTATTGTAGTCAAACTGATTGACGAAGACGATGTTTCTATAGGAGATGTCGTCGTTGCTAAACCAAGGCTTTCTAAACTCCATTTCTTTGATGCTGAAACAGAGGTCAATCTCTTGAGCGAGGTTCCGCAGGAGACTCCGTCTACACCAGAAAACACTAATGAATAACGCTTCTCAAGAAGAAAAAATCCGAATTGAACCCAATTCAAAGCCCTATTTGCTCAAAAGACTGATAGCCGATGGTTTTGATATTCTGATTGTATTCATTCTCTTTATGGTGCTGTCGAATGTTCTGTTGACTACGCCACTGGCTAACACTTACAAGGAACACTACAACAATTACAAAGAGATAGAAAAAACCGTTATCGAACAATACGAAAACGATGCCAAGGCAATCAGCAGCGCGCTGAACAATGATTCTCACTATTTAGATGAGCGTTTTGCGGCAAACCTTCACAGCTATCTTTTAAAACTGTTGGCAGGGTTCGTCGCAGAAGCAGTTGTATTCCTTTTGATTCCACTCATTCTGAAAACGAGAGGAACGATTGGAAAAACACTGATGAAAATAATGCCTTTCTGTGAAAGAAAACAAACAAGGGCCACGATACCTTCAATTATCGGAAAATTTGCATTTGTCTTTATGATTGACAGTGCTTTCCTGTATCTCTTTACCGGAATATATACATTCATACTGGTTCCGGTCATCAGATTGATTGAAATGCTTTTAAACAAGAAAAACAGGACAATTTGTGACGCTTTGAGCGGCGTTACGATAATAGAACAATTATCTTATAATGGAATTTATAAGTTTTAGGAGGAATAACTATGAAAAAGGTTATCGCAACAATTTTACTTTTAATTATGATTGTGACAGTTTTTTCAAGCTGCGGCGGATCGAAAGGTTCAGACAATGTAATCCGTGTATGGGTTGGCGAAGAGTCTGTAAGCTTTTATAAAGCTGTATGCGATGAATATCTGGCTTCACATCCTGACTTTGGCTTTACAATAGATGTCAAAGGAATGGACACCGGTTCAATTGCAGGCACAATAGCTACAGACCCAAAAGCAGCTGCTGATATATATACAGTTGCTCATGACAACATCGGTAAACTTGCAGCTACTCAGTGTGCAAAACCTATAGGCGATCAGTCTCTTATTGACCAGGTGCTTGCAGACAACCCTGCTCCCTTCCAGAAAGTTGTTTATTCAACTCTGAACGGACAGTCTTATCTGTATGGAGTTCCATACATTTCACAGGCACTTTTCCTTTACTACAACAAAGCACTTGTCACAGAAGAACAGGCCGCTTCTTTTGAAGGCTTAAAAGAGGCTGCAAAAGCAGCTAACACAAAGGCCATTACTGTTACAGGCGATGACGGATTCAACATGTCATTTGCTCTTCTGGCAACAAAAGTAGCTGACCACAGCACAACCGTTAAGCTATATGAAGGTGCAGAATCCGTTTCAGGCGGAACAAAAGGAACCAGCAACTGCCAGGGCGACGACACTGTTGCAATCTTAAGATGGCTTCAGGACTACGCTGCTGACCCGAATGGTTTCAAATGGGCATCTCCTGACGGATGGGATGCAGATCTCGACAAGAACAACAAAGGTGTTCTCGCAGTTATAGGCGGTGCTTGGCACTACAATACTGCAAAAGCAGCTCTTGGTGAAACAAACCTTGGAATCGCTCTTATCCCTACATTTACACTCACAGCAGCTTCCGTTGAAGGTCTTACAGGAGTATCTGCAGGCGACGTGTACAGAGGCGGAACATTTGCAGACTGCAAATGCTTTATGATCAATGCAAACTCAGCAAAAGAAAAATATGCTAAAGAACAGGATCTGATTAAGTTCTTATCCAGTAAGGATATTCAGAATCGCTCTTTCCTTGAATGTCTGAATGTTCCCGCATATGTTGGTGCATCAACGTATATTGAACAGTGCTACAAAGAAGGAAAAGTTACCGAAAGCCAGTACAGCCTTGCAGCTAACCAGGTAAGCATGGCTGAATGGGGCATTCCTCAGCCATTCATCACAGGCACTCTCAATACATACTACTATTCTAAGAATGCTCCTGCAGTATTCCGTGCTATAATCGACAAAACAGCATATCCTACGACCGGTGATGTCATTATTCCGGACACAAGCACACTCGAAGGCGTCCGCAAAGCTTTGTACCTCATTGAATATATTTGGATGCATGGATTAAATCCGAAATCATTCCCTGAATCATTACCTGCTTCTGCATAATACCTGCAGAAACATAACTCAATAGACTTTTAATCGGAGGATAATATGGTTAAGGAGAAAAAACTGTCCCACGATGCCAAAAGTACGACCTTCACAGAAGATGTGAAAATAGCTTTTTCCACCTTCAGGAAGAGACTCGTTGACGGTTCGATAGGCACCAAGTTATCGCACTTGATATTTGGCATGGGCAATTTACTTCATGGTCAGAGTATCAAAGGCTTGTTATTCCTCTCGCTGCAGGCAGGCATCCTGGCGATTATGATACTGTGCCCGACCATTAACAACACCCCTTACGGGTGGAAGGCACTGGCCAATCTTTCGCTTACACGTGTCTCTGCCGGCGGAGAATTTGATCCACTTACGGGAGAAATGACCATTGGATCCGACTGCAAGCTGATGATACTGTTCGGATTTGTTACCATAGCGCTGATAGTGATCTATTTCTTAATATGGAATCTGAATATTGCTTCCTCGTACAAAGCAGATCTGGCCAAACGAGCTGGCAAAAAACCATCCACATTCAGAGAAGATTTGCGCGATCTGTTCGACGGCAAATTCTACGTTCTAATGCTTACACCAACGTGTATTGCCGCAACAATCTTTACTATACTTCCAACAATCTTCATGATTTCGATTGCATTCACCACGTACAATCAGCAGGACATGAACGAGCTCCACACCAATCTTTTCGGGTGGAACGGATTTCAGAACTTTGTCTCTGTATTTACCGGTGAAGGCTCTCTCGGAATGGAGATTAACAACCGTTTCCTGCCTGTCCTTGGATGGACCTTCATATGGGCAATCATGGCTACCCTGACCTGCTACTTCGGAGGTATCATTCTTGCTCTCCTCATAAACAAGAAGGGACTAAAGGGCAAAAAGGCATTCAGAACTATATTCATTCTTACAATCGCTGTTCCGCAGTTCATCTCGCTGTTGGCTGTGCGTAACATCCTCGGAGAATACGGACCGATAAACACCCTTCTGATGGACTGGGGCTGGATTCAGGAACCGATAGGATTCCTTGGTCTTAAACCCGGTGACAGCGAACTGGTGGCAAAAATAATGGTCATTGTCATAAACATGTGGGTTGGTGTCCCATACACAATGCTGATGACATCGGGTATCCTTATGAACATACCGACAGACCTGTACGAAGCCGCCAGAGTGGACGGAGCATCAACCACAAAGATGTTCTTCAAGATTACGTTGCCATACGTAATATTCGTAACCACTCCGTACCTGATATCAAGTTTTGTAGGAAACATCAACTCATTCAACTCAATTTATCTGTTGACCGGAGGTGGACCGACTTACACCGGCTATCAAGCAGGCGGAACAGATCTTCTGGTTACATGGCTTTACAAAGTTACGATTGACCAAGGCTCGTATAATACGGGTGCCGTCATAGGCATATTCACTTTCCTTATCACGGCTACAATCACCCTCGTAACCTACAGACGAAGCAAGGCATATAATGAGGAGGACACTTTCCAATGAAAGATAATGTTAAAGTTAAAAAGTTCAAAAGCCAGTCAACGAACAGGCGCATTGGTCTTGGTGTTACCTACACCGTGTTGATTATTGCCGGAATAATTTGGCTGATTCCTCTTCTGTGGATATTCCTCTCTGCATTCCGCTGTGAATATCAGGACGGAACATTTATCGGACGTGTAACTAGTAACTTCTTCCCTAACGCCGTCGGTTTCGAAAATTTCAGACTTCTGTTCACTTCGACCTATTACGGTGTTGAAGGTGCTTTTGTAAAATGGATGATTAATACCCTTGTTATAGCAGTTATTGACTGTATCATTTCAACACTGCTGGTATTGTCTGTAGCGTACTGTATGTCTAAGCTCAGATTCAAGCTGAGGAGAACGTTTATGAACATGTCTATGATTATTGGACTTTTCCCCGGTTTCATGAGCATGATAGCAATATATTTCCTGTTAAAATCCATAGGACTCACCGGTAACCCGGCACATCCGGAGTACTCGGTTATTGGTCTTATACTTGCATACAGCGCAGGAGCAGGACTTGGATTCCAGGTTGCGAAAGGTTTCTTTGATGTCATTCCAAACGCACTGGTTGAATCGGCAAAACTTGATGGTTGTACCAATTCCAAAATATTCTGGAGAATCATTCTTCCTCTTGCAAAACCGATTATTATTTATCAGGCACTTATGAGTTTTACAGGACCATGGATGGACTTCATATTTGCAAAAGTTATCATAGGCGCCGATAATGCTCGATACTGGACCGTTTCGGTTGGTCTGTACTCCCTGCTGTTCGGAACCCATCCTGACACCAACCTGTTTACACAATTCGCTGCAGGATGCGTCATAGTCGCAATACCTATTGTTACATTGTTTATGTTCTTGCAGAAATATTATGTCGAAGGTGTTACTGCAGGAGCAGTCAAAGGATAAAACGTTTGAAACAACTCCAAAGGTGCAGCGTGCATTAATACGCACAAATAAACGTCGTGCTCAAAAAACACGACGTTTATTTGCTGTTAAGAGGTTAAGCTTGTTATTTCAATTCACATTATCATCTGTGGTCCATCATTCAAGTCCGGTTGGTCATCTATTTCTTGATTATTATCGCAAAGACTGTTAATTGCCTTAATACAGATATCGAGGTTATTCCTTAATTCCAAGTATATTTTTTTTGATGTTTCGTACTTATTTTGAGAAAAAGTTATGTAAGAATCGTATCTATTAGCTGTTTCCCATATCGTCAGCGAATCAGCTATATCATCCATCCCCTCCGGTATTTTGATTCCAAGCCTTGTGCAACAGTCTGAAAGTTTTCTGATACTATTAGTATGTTCTGGGTTTTCCCCCATTAACATAATACCGGCTTTGAGTATTTTTTCAATTGCCTGCTGTATATGAAAAGAAGCAGCCGAAACAGCATAATCCTTTGGAAAGCTGGGTTCCAATTGTATGCATAATTCATAATCTCTGCCAGCTGTTACCAAAAAGTCATTAACACTTGACATAGATGTCTACTCCTTTACTATCAATTTCTTGTTTTAACAAAGCGCTGTGAATTGAGTTGTAGTGAACTATATCTATTTCGGAATCAATCCCAATGAAAAAAGCTCGCGCTATTTTTTCAAATTCGTCACTCCCAATATCAGGTGCATCAATAGCAATATCCATATCACTATTTGTTCCACAACGCATCGTTACTGAACTCCCAAATATAATTAAACGTTTAATCCTGCCATCCAACTTTGCTATTGAAATTGCTTTGAGAGCATCACGTTGCTTGGTGGGAAAAATATATTTTAAATTATCGTCTCCCTGAATTATCACAGGGAATATATTTGGCTTTTTCATAATTTTTAAATATTGTGACAAAATGCCCTCGTCACTAGTAACTGAGTATACACTGACATTCAATGCTTTGACAATCTTTTCAATCACTTCTATCGAAACAACTTTATTATGATTCAATTTGTTAATTTGATATTGAGATATATTTGCTTTTTCTTTTAATTCCTTCTTCGTCATTTTACGCATGTATAGTATTTGCCACAAGCCTTTGTATTTCGAACCCATAATCCTCCCGTGAAACTATATATCCACACATTTTGATATCTCACATTATACTATAGTTCAATCAGCCATATATTTCAATGTTTCTGATTCACTCAAAAATCCCAAGTCATGTCATCATCTTTTTTGAAGAGCAAACCATTGTATCATACATATCGGTGAGATATGTTCCTGTTTCGTGAATGTACTTAAGCCAGAAAGGAAGAAGAACGTCAGGAATTCCTCCATAGGCAAATTCAAATGAGAATTTTCCTTTATATTCAATATCTTTCAAAGCCTTCATATTCTCTTCCCAGTTTGTATCTCCTTCAAATGGTATGACATGAAGATCTTTGTCATAGTAGTTATCATGAACATGGGTACAAACAACATGCCTGCCAACTTGCCTCAGCGCATCAGCCATTTTTTCTTTTCCAAAAGAACATTTTGCATGACCAAAATCCCAGCAGCATGCAACACTCGAAGTGTTATAGTATTCGATAACTGCCAGAAGTTCCTCTATTCTTGAAGTAAATCTGGATTTTCCATCCACCATTGGCCACCTTGTAGAATGGTCTTCAAATACATTTTCGATTGCGATGACAAGTCCGTTTTTTGATGCGTATTCAACATATGGTTCAAGGTATTTACAGGTATAATCCAGTATTTCCTTTTCGTCATATTTTCCTCTCACCCTGTACTCATCGGCATGCACAACCACATATTTGGCTCCGACAATTTTTGATGCTTCAAACAATCTCTTGCAATACACAGGAAACAATTCATCTTCATATCTGCAGTATCTGTTGAACGGAGCATGTGTCTGCTCAACAGTTATTGCTGTTTTATCCAGAACTTCCCTGTCTCTATATGCCTTTTCTCTCCAATCTTCCGACAAAAAGTCAGGTGAATAATCCACATAATCAAATCCGGCGTTTTTTAATTGACCTGCAACATCAGAAAGTTTTCGAACAGGAATAAAGTCTGAATTCTGCATTACGTAATTTGCACATATTGATAATTCCATATATATTGTCCCCTATTCTTACAAAAGGTTCTTTTCTAGAACCCTGACAAAATTTTCAAGTCCGATTTTATCATTCTCATCAAATCTGTTCAACAGCGGGCTGTCAATGTCTAGAACTGCAACAACATCCTTTCCTGAAAAAACAGGTATGACGATTTCAGAATTACTGGATGAATCACATGCAATATGCCCTTCAAATTCATGTACATTCGGAACCAGAATCGTTTTTTTCGTTGATAATGACGTTCCGCATACACCTTTTCCTTTCGGAATAGATGTGCAGGCCACTTTGCCCTGGAAAGGTCCAAGCACAAGTTTATCACCTTCAACAAGGTAAAAGCCCGCCCAGTTTAAATCTTCCATTGAACTAAAAAGCAACGCTGAAGCATTTGCATAGTTAGAAATATTGTTGCTGACATTTTCCGTCAAAGCCTTTATTTGTTCGCACAACAATGAGTAATCCATATATTCTCCTGTTAATCTCCCGTAATCATTCCAGTCGCCAAACATTCTGTTCTTTTTTGTTTCTGTTATCAGATGATCAAGCGCCTTTTCATACATTACAGGCACTTTTCTTTTGTAAAAAGAAATGTTGTATGCCCTTATTCTCTGGTACAGCAAAGGAAATGACCTGAATTTTGTCCAGACTCTGTTTTTCTTCATTACATCAACAAAGTCATCATCGAATTCAAAACTATCCGGATTCAATTCCGGAAGAACAGTTCTTCCGTAATCTGTCATCAGACCGAGTTTTTCAAGCCTGCGTGCACGTTCTTTGTTTTTTTCGGTCCAGGGGCTGTTTTTCTTTCTCGGAGAAAATCTCTGAAGTCTTATTCCGTCAGAAAGCTTGTTTGTGCTGTCTATCCATCCGTAGCACATGGCTTCTTCTACTGCATCAAGATAGAAAAGGCAATCCTCACTACCCGGTTTTCCCTTTTTCACCTCAACCCAGCACTCGGATTCTTTGATATGATTATGTTCTAGCCAGTCTCTGAAATCCGTTCTGTTGTCAACATTCAATCTTTGCATATTCTTTCCTGATATTATGGCATTGATTTTTTCATTTTCATTATATATCAACGAAGGCTTTCATACAACAAAAAACCAGTTGTTGTCGAAAAAATTGCTTGTATTGGCACCAATACAGAGTTATAATCACGAACAATAACAAAAACAATTGGGGGGGGCTTGCATGGAACTATTGAGAGAATATCAGCTTGATATAATGCTCTTTATGAGCGGCATGTGCGGTGTTTTGGCCATAATGACTGTAATAATCAGATCCCTGCCCCGAAAAACCAAAACCATACTTGCTTTAATGGAATTGTCCGCGATGTTCCTCCTTCTGTTTGACCGCCTTTCGTACATTTTCAAAGGAGATGCAAGTGAACTCGGTTACTACATGGTCAGAATAGGAAACGGAATGGTCTTCCTTTTCTCACTGGTGCTTCCATTTCTCGCAACAAGGTACATTAATGACATGCTCAAAAATGAAGCCAAACTCAAAAAGACACCTTTCCAGCTGAGGATTGCTGATATCTCTTTTGGCATGGGAGTTGCTCTTCTCGCTGTTTCCCAGTTTACAGGCATTTATTATACATTTGATGAGAACAACTTTTACCATCGCTCACCATTGTTCATTTTTTGCTACGTTTTCCCGTTCCTGATAGTTCTGATGCAGGAATGGACCATTATCCAATACAGAAAAACAATCAATAAATGGCTTGCGGGATCACTTGTAATCTGTCTTGTCCTGCCGACAATAATGTCTGTTCTTCAGATATTCTTTTACGGACTTTCTCTCGGAAACATGACAATGGCATTCACCATTCTGGTGTTCTACACGTATGCGCTTAATTATCTGAGTGAATCCGCAGAAAAAGCAAAGAAGCATGAGCTGGAATCTTTGAAAGAATCACAGAAAAAGGAAGCAGCCCTGTTTGAACAGACGACATCTGCATTAGTCAACGCAATAGATGCCAAAGACAATTATACAAGCGGTCATTCAGCCAGAGTCGCAACTTATTCAAAAGCAATAGCAAAAGAAGTCGGTTTATCTGACGAAAAATGCAGAGAGGTTTATTTTTCTGCTCTTCTCCACGATGTAGGAAAGATCGGTATAAGCAACAGAATCATAAACAAGCCGGGTAAGCTGACAGATGAAGAATATGAACAGATAAAAACACATTCTGTAAAAGGCAACCAGATTCTCTCAAGTATAAAACAGGCCCCGTTTCTTGCCACCGGTGCACTTCATCACCATGAAAGATATGACGGAACAGGTTATCCTGACGGTCTTGAGGGAGAAAACATTCCTGAAATAGCAAGAATAATCGCAGTTGCTGATGCCTATGATGCCATGACTTCAGAAAGAAGTTACAGAATGCCATATGAAACAAACAGGGTGATTGACGAGTTGAAAGAAGGAATCGGAACTCAGTTTGATCCCAGATATGCTGAGGCAATGATACGCATTATTGAAAGAAATAATCATTAAGAGCGCTAACCACTTAACAGACAATATTTACCACTTGCTCCGAGTATCAGTCCAGTTGCACCATAACTATTTACGTTTCATTACAAATTCAATAAAATGTGCTTGTCCAAGGGATTAGCGTCCAAGACAATTATTCCGAATTGAGGTTTGACAGAAATATGGACAATACAGTTGAAAAAAGAGAAAACGTATTCTTAAACAGAAATTTCAGACTTGTTTTTCTGGGTGCCCTGGTTTCAGAACTGGGAGCAATTCTTTACAATTTTGCAGTCAGCTTTTATATTCTCGACGTAAGTGGAAACAATGCGTTTCTTCAGGGATTGTACCTTGCATTGTGCGGTGTAGCTTTGCTCCTGTTCACTCCGATTGGCGGGGTTCTTGGAGACCGCTTCAACAAGGCGAAGATAATGTACATATGCGATTATCTCAAGGGCGGATCCATTATTCTGGCAACAGTGCTGATGCTTGTATTCAAAGATGCAGATTCACACATTATCATTCTCTTCGCACTGGGAATAATCGGAAATATAGTCAGCGGAATCTTTACACCAGCCTCAGGTGCTCTTTTGCCTACAATAATTAAAGATAACCAGCTGCAGCAGGCAAATTCTTTCTTTGTGATCAAATCGTCCCTTGAAGGCATCCTGGGCATTATTCTTGCAGGTATCCTGTATGCGACAATCTCTATATACACGTTGTTTTTCATTGTCGGTTTCTGCTTTGTTGCATCAGGTGTTTCCGAGATGCTGATTAAGTACGACTTTATACCTTCTGAAGAACATCTGACATTGAAAGTCGCAGTCAAAGACATGGGCGAAGGTTTAAGATATATAAAGACAAACAAAGCCCTTACCGCCCTGCTTATTTCAATTCTGTTCATCAATTTCTTTATTGAACCTGTTACCGGAAACTTTCTCCCATATTTTGTGAAAACCGACCTTGCCGGTTCAGAGTCTTACCTGTTTGACAGTTTCCTGAAACCCGAATTATGGTCCTCACTGATCAGTGTTTTCTTTGGATTAAGTTCACTCATTGGTGCAATCATTATGAGTTCCAGACAGCAGGAAGACAAATGCGGTAGAAAAACTTCAATCCGTCTCTTTGTTTTTGCATTAGTCATGACATTTTTGACAATCAGTTATTGGCAGTTTGTTGATCGTGGCGTTTCAATCAACGGATTTCTCATCGCTTTGATTCTCGGTTGTATGGGAATGGGATTACTTATCTCAATTATTAACATCCCGGTCAGCACCACCATGATGCGCATAGTTGACAAAGACAAACTGAGCAAAGTTAACAGTATAACAAGTATTGGTTCACAAGGAATGACACCTATTGCATCCGTTTTGGCGGGACTTGTTCTGGAACACATGGGATGTACTCCTCTTATGGCATTCTGTTCTGTCGGATTTGCCATAACTGCTGTACTGATGATGACAAACAAGCATGTAAAAGAATTCTGATAATAATAATGATGATGATAGAAATACCCTGGAGTTATCGCCTCCAGGGTATGCTTTTCTATCTGTTTTTGAATAATACTATTTCAGGGTCAATTCCGTCTTTTCCGTAACTTGAAACAAGCAGAAAATCCTTATTGGCCAGGATGCCAAACAGCCT
>CADAXH010000027.1 GCA_902791785.1 uncultured Ruminococcus sp.
TTTGATCACGTGAACATCCTCGCTGAAAAAGGATTCAGACAAGTTGGGATATGACTGCACCGGAACAAACTGTTGCAAATTGATTGCAGCAGTTTTTGTTTTTTTTGAAAAATATATATCAATTTTTCGTAATTATTTTCGATTTTTCACTCTAAACAAATAGAGAACAAAAAATCTACATAAACGAAAGAGTAGGAAAAAATATGAAAAGATTAATACTGGTTTTTATTTCTATCATTCTTGTTGTACTGTTGACGGGCTGTTCAATTCCCAATGACAAGCAGACAACAAGCGAACCGGAATCGACAGAAATCAACAATTCACCGACAGTCACTGACGATACTATAGTGAACGGAGTAACAATAACTGTTTACTTCATTTACGAAAACGGTCCGAGAGAAAGAGGTCTTGACGTCAGTGAAACAATTACAAAAATAGTGAAAAACGGCGAAGAATACAGAATAGAGTTGCCTCACAAAGATGGTTACGTAATGCATTGGGAAAAAGCATATTATGTCGAAGGACAGGAAGACGATTATGTTATTACGGGCGTCGCTGATGGCAAGAAATACTACAATGTATTCTACAGATATATTAAAGACGATCTTATCACATTGAGATTCTACAAGCAATATTCAGACAACAGAGTCGAATATGTGGAATCAGCATATGTGCAGATTGTCGACAACAAAATTACATATACATTGCCTCAGTATGAAGGATTCGTACTCGGCGAAAAAGCTAGTCTAAAAGGAGATCATTATTCAATTGAAAATGGTGTACTGACTATAAGTGATATCTACGTAGATTTTTACGGAGAGAAAATTTTGGGAGTGTCAAACATTCAAAATATTGTTTACTGCGAATCTGCTGATTAAGAGAGGAAATTGCTGTGATTTGGTTATCACTGTCAACCGAAAAAGACAAACAAAGTATAATACAACGCATTTATGACGAGTATTACAAGTCGCTTTTATCATACGCACGATATAAGCTGGCAAGGGCAAATGACAAAAACTACAATGTCGACTCCTACGATATTGTTCAAAATGTTTTTTTGAATCTGCTCCAGTATATCCCGGAAAAAGTCGACTACGAAAAGGCGTATGTATTTACAATTCTGGACAATGAAATATATAAGTTTCTGAACAAAAAGACGTACTACGAAGAGTTGGAACTAGATGATAATGAAATAATCGAGGACGATTTTTTTGATTCACTCTGCACAAAAGAGCAGCTCAATGAAGTTACGAGTATAATTAACTCTTTGGATGAAAAGTTCAGAGTTCCCTTACTTCTGAGATATGAGTTTGATCTGTCTGTGGAAACTATTGCCACCAGGTTGAACATTTCCATAAGTACTACTTATTACCGGTTGCAGAAGGGAAGACTTTTGGTTAAAAATCGCTTTGAAGAAGGAGGATGTAAAGATGAGTGAAGAAAGAAATGAATCATTGAAAGAATGTTTACTATCGTACTCTTTGAAAAAAATCGATGAAGATCTCAAGAATTCGAAAAAAGTGTTAGGAGTATCGCATAAAGAGACAAAAAAGATGAGTGATTCACTTGGAATCGACATTCGCTGGCATCCTTCAGCGAGACGAGTTGTTGCCATTGTTCTTGTAGCGGTTCTCATAGCACTTAGCAGCTGTGGAATCATTTACAGGAAAGAAATCGGCGGATTCGTCATACACTTCTTCGAAAAAGATGTGAGTGTGGTTCCGAGTCAGCCTTCTGACAACTCTTGTAATGTAAACTTGTCATTCAATCCAAAATATGTTCCTCAAGGATATACTTTGGTGTTTTCTAAAGATGAAGAATCAATTGTTGAAAGACAATGGAAAAGAAACAATGATACAATCATTCTGCAGATTATTGCCATAAACGGCGCACATATTGGCATTGACAATGGGCCTGACAGCATCGAGTACAAGAATGTCGGAGATTACAAACTATTGTCTTATGAATCAACAAACAGCTATATTTATCTTTGGAATGACGGAGATTTTGGGTTTGTCCTGCTTTCCGACGAGTATATAAGCAATTCAGCGCTGCAAGATATAGTCACAAATGTTTCAATTCGAACTGTGGTTGAGTCATAAAAATGAGGCGTTTCATTACGGAGAATCGTGATGAAACGCCCAGTTAATTTCTAAAGTGTTATTGTTTTGATTTTTTCTTTTTTACAATCAAGAATATCACAAGTGCAACAACAATAATGACAACTGCAGCTACTATTTCAATCCAAATGACAGGGAAAGAAGAATTGGATTTCAGTTTGAATCCATATGCCATATCTCCGGAATTCAGAACTACTGTTGCATATGGATCCTGTCCTATTGTAACTGTTCCTACATGATGTGCTTCAGGAAGTTTTGTATCTTTAAGAACAATCTTTTTGCCGAATATGCCCGTTGCTGAATCTGAATTTATGGACTTTGCACCATTGATGTTTCCTTCGACATTGTCGAGTTTGACTGTTCCGCTCCAGGTTACAACGGAACCCGTATCAATCGCACAGTTCGTAATTGTGATGTTTCCGAGATTGCTTTTTATGTATGCATCTACAAGAATATTGCAATTTGTGATTATAATGTTTCCGTCGCCAACTTCAATGTTGCTTCTTCTTTTGTTGTCTTCTCTGTTAAGAGAAATCTTAATATTTGAGTTTACTGCTCTGAAGTCTCCGCCGTCACAGCTGATGTAGTAAAAAATATCCAGGTTTGAGTTTTTTATGAGGATTCCCAGAGGAGAAGTGATATATCCGCCGTGAGAATACTTGCTGGGGAGTTTTACAGTTGAATTTTCAATCACCATAGAATTGTAAGTGTTTATATTATAATCCGCGGTAACATTTGAATCCTTGATGCTGATTTTTCCGCTTGCAAATATATATCCCTGCATCTTGTCTATTCCTTCAATATTGACATTTGATTTACTGATGTCGATTTTTCCGGAATCTGTTCCAATGAAATAGTCGACTTCGACATTGCTGTTTGTTATTTCAATGTCTCCGTTGCATATGATGGTTGACCCAACGTGGTCAGGGTCAGTCTTTATATTTGCATTGACTATTTTCAACACAGCACTTCCATGTACTTTTTCCGCTTTAATCTGGAATATCTGTACAGTTCCGTTCTTGTTTTTCACTGTCAGATCGTTGTCACAGAATATGTTTCCGTATTTTCCGGGAGCCAGTGTAAGGGTTCTGGTTTCCGGGTCATATGTGCTTCCTTCATTCAATTCAGTGCATTCATTGTTCTTTATGGTGATGTCAAGTAAATCTGATTGTTCTGCGGAAATATTGACAGATAAAACGCAGAGCAAAACAAGTATTATTAAAGCAGCTATTTTTTTCAAGTTATCATCTCCTTATTCCCCTTTTATGCGTTTAAATTGTATCATTGTGGCGATACCTTTTCAAACCATTGCCTTTGTTATCAGTTTAAAACCGTTCCTATTATTAATATGGTAATTAGCTAACACCATACAAACTTCGCAATAAGTCAATCGCTTCATGCATTGTAAAAGGCAATCCAAGTTGTTCAAAAGGAATATTCTCCAATTCAATTTCTCTTAAGAACCTTTGATCGTTATCTTTTACTATACCTGGTGCGTCTATGGCAACATTACGTTTTGTTATTTGAAGTAGTCGAAATACATCATACTTATGCTTTTTCAAATCTTTATCATTTACATGTTCTCCTGATTTTTTTCTGTCCTTAAGATTAAGCCATGCATACATTTTGAATGGGATAATATGCTCCGCATCCAACACACTTACTCCTGAGATTGTTCTTCTTCCTTCAAGCATAAATTTGTAATAATCGTCTTCCAACAAAATGGCAGACAAACTCGAAACATCATCACTCAAATGTATTGGAACAATCCCAGAGGGAATATCTACGATGTAATCTGGTTCTTTTGAAAAAAGTTCAATCATAAAAGGATATCCAGATTTGGGTTCTGTAAACCTGTAAAAATGCATTTTGTTGTCATTCTTCCAGCCAAAACGATAACCGCCTTCAATTACATACTCCCAAAAGATTTTTGCAAACTCTTTTTGTCTTGCTTCCAGGATTACTATCATATCTATATCTCTTGTTGCTCTGAAATCAACCTCTGCTTCTGTCATTAGTATATCGCAAGCCGCTCCACCAATTAATGTATAGCAATCACTATATTCTTTGAATTTTTGAGTGAAACTTTCAATTCCATTTACCATTTGTATTCCTCCAAATATTCTTGTAATGCACCCTCGATTCTCTCGTCAACATTGTTCTCATAGCACATAAAAAGGGAGACTGGATCAACTGCGCCGTGTTTTTCAAAAAGTCCGGGATCATACTTCCACAATTCTAGTTGAATAACATTGTTTTTTTGATTCCATCTGACATCTATGTCTTGTATGTCATTAATGTCTATCTCATCTTTGTATGCAGCTCGTGTAGGTATTTTGGGGTAATTGAGCAACGAAACTGTTGCAAGTGCTGATTCACCGGACAAAGGAATAGTATTGAATTTGTTATCTGATTCTATGTTAACTGTTCTCATAATAGGGTTTATCAGGTGTGGCTTTGCTTTTTCAAACAACCGTAAACCTTGTTCGGTTGTACTGATATGACATTCTTTTCCGTGCATTTCTTGTGTAATTAGTCCCATAACAGACAACTGATCACTGGCTCTGGTTATCGAAGTTCTTGTTACTCTCAAGAACTCAGCAGCATCTTTTTTCAATACTGTTTTTCCACTGCTGTTGTATAACAAGTGTAGAAACAGTGCCTGGGTAACCGGCATCATTTTTTCTTTTTTGACGACTTTGGAATTAACAAATTTGGATTTTAATGCCATCCCCAGAAACGGGAGGTACAACTGTCCAGACTCGGATATGAATGGAATGTTTTTCTCCAAAAGGCTATCCCTTTGAGATCTTGATATATTTTCAAAACAAAAAGCAACGGGGAGGTTATACTTTTCTGAAATTGTCATTGCCTGCTTTTTCAATGCAATAACCCCGAATTTCTCTTTTTTGGATACTTCTATCAATATGAACTTGGTTTCTGAATATGACAATATGAAGAAGAGTCTTCCAGAGGTGAGATATACGGGAAGATCTTCTGTTTTCATCTCGGCCACACCAAAATCAACACCAAACAACTGCTTGTAAATCACAGTTCTTCCTCCATGTAAATAACATTCTTTTCTATATAATAACATAATTTATGTTATTGTTCAAGTATTTATGTAATTGAAGTCTAAAAACGCCATATCGAATATTTTGCATGTAAGATTGTTGTGATTATGGCACTATGAAAAAATGCTTTTTGGGTGTATAATTCGAACTGGAGGTGATGGCATGAACGACATTATTAAAACGATGATAGAAAGAAGAAGCTGCAAAAAATACAAAAGCGAGCAGATAAAGGACGAAGATCTTAACCTTATTTTGGAAGCAGGCAAATATGCAGCAAACGGAAAAGGAATGCAATCTGCAATCATGGTAGTTGTTCAGGATAAAGAGACCAGGGATTATCTTTCGAGAATTAATGCAAAAGTACTTGGAAGAGAAGGAATAGATCCTTTCTATAATGCACCCACTGTAATTGTTGTCCTGGCAGACAGAAACATGTTCACATGTGTTGAAGACGGAAGCCTTGTAATGGGCAATCTGATGCTCGCTGCATACTCACTTGGAATAGGTTCCTGCTGGATACACAGAGCCAGGGAGGAGTTTGAAACAGAAGAAGGAAAAGTTCTTTTGAAGAAATGGGGAATTGAAGGAGACTACATAGGAGTTGGCCATTGCATTCTTGGCTACCCGGATATGGAATATCCAGAACCCAAAAAGAGAAAAGACAATTACGTATATAGAGTATAGAGAAAAGGCTGTAAAATCAGGCAAACAAGGTTGGTTTTACAGCCATTCTTCTATTTTTCAAGTTTTTCGATTCTTTTGGAAATCAGGTTACTGAGTTTTTCCTTCATATCCTGGGGAAGATATGAATCACTGCACATTTGGATGTATTGCTGTTTTAAAGAAACAATTTTTGAAATCATTCTTTCAGCCGGTTTCTGCTCAATTCCGATGTTCTGAGCGAATATTATGAAATCTTTTCTTCTCAGATTTCGGTTCTTTCCGTTAAGAGTCAGTGCAAGTTCATCCGGATCTGAAGGAATAATGACATTTACAGGAAGCAAATCATAAGCATCAGACAGTGTATAGCTCCCATCGAGTTTTTCCGATTCTATAAGAGAAAAATTTTTCAGATGCATGTCTGAGTTGCCAACTGCGTATGAAAAAACTATTCGTATGAATAGCTCGGTTTTGTCAAGCCCCGGATTTATGGAATACCTGTCAATTATCTTTGCGCAGCGCTCGTACGAGCCAATGTATTTGTCTGCAGTAAGTCTGTTTTCGAGCTGACAAAAATCTTCCATTGCCAGCATAAGATTGTCTTTTCGGTCAATGCGCTTTGTGATGTACGCAAGTTCACTGTTCTGTCCGGATTTCAAGAGTGCAAACGGAACAGTGTGTATGTTTGTTTCTTTCGCCATTTGCATTATGAGATATTCTGATTCAGGCATAGATGGGTAGTCTTTTGTCTGAGGTTTAAGAATATATCCGGATGGATAGTTGACCAGAGTCAGACTGGGAGACTCTCCTCGTTCCTTGGATAAATGAAGAGAAAGTTTTTTCTGCACGCCGGGAACTGTGTAACCATTGCTGGTGTTTTCGATAGCAAGTTGTTCTAATGCTTTTTCTGAAAAGTCAATTTCGGGAAGTTTTTTTGTTCCAAAGAACTTTTTTACGCACTTTGAATGCCATCTGTTATTGAGCTCTTCTTCGGTTGAATTTTCAAATATCGGTTTTCCGCAACAAAGACATTTCATTCAGCCACCCCCACTACGCTGACATTTCCAATGCAGTCGCGGCAGGCGACAAGAAGAATTCCGAAACGATCTTTCGGATCAAGTTTCCAGTTTTTTGTCACGACATTGAGCAACCAACCTTCCGGAATCAGCCCGTCAAAAAACGAAAACAGAGTGGTGGATGTATATTCTTCTTCCCGCATAGGGAGAGTCAGACTCACGCATGATGACGACGGGTCTGATAGATACTGTTTGTCATACGAAAAACTGTATCCAGCCTCTGTCTGTTTCAGAATGCCTGCATATTTTCCCCTTACAAACACCTGCGCCGAGCGATATGCTGCAGTCATGCATTACTCCTTTCTGCCCGGAACGGCTTCCATGCCGAACATCGCAAGTGCCTGGTTAACTTTGTCAAGACGAACAGTTTCTTTTCCCTGTTCCAGTTCTCTAACAAAGCGGAGTCCAAGCCCTGATCGCAAAGCAAATTCTTCCTGAGTCAGCTTTGCTTCTCTTCTTTTTTGTTTGATATATTTACCAATAGTGTTCATAGTACAAATATTTTATACCCCTTAGGGTGCAAAGTCAATGCTTTGCAATAAAAATATACCCTATAAGGTACAATTGACATTGTTTTGAGTCAAAATATACCATATAGGGTATAATATTTTAAGTGTTTTTCAATTATCTATCTCGGATTTTCTGATTCCTGACTGGATTTCCTGCCATGTTTCGGACATGTCCCTGAGTTTTGAAACACATTCTTTGACGGCTTTCCCGATTTCAATAATTTCGTCCTCGGTGTTTTCGTGAGACAGAGATATCCTGATGCTTCCGTGAGTCAGATTGTCTGTCATTCCAAGAGATTTAAGCACATGGCTGGGGTCAAGGGAACCTGCTGTGCAGGCAGAACCTGACGAAGCGGATATGCCTCTTGAGTCGAGCATCAGAAGCAGAGCTTCTCCTTCAATTCCTTCGAATACAAAATTCATAATCCCCGGTACTCTTCTTTTTCTGTCGCCGACGAGTATTGTATTTGGAATAGTCAGGATTTCTTCAGTCAGTTTGTCTCTCAGGGAAGATACATATTCAATATTCTGTTTCATATCAAGAACAGAATCCTTAAGAGCCGCTGCCATAGCCGCAATTCCCGGAAGATTCTCAGTTCCTGCTCTTGAGTCGTTTTCCTGATGGCCGCCGTATATTATTTTGCTTGCCCTGAGTCCTGCCTTGACATAGAGTATTCCAACTCCTCTCGGTCCGTTGAATTTGTGGGCAGAGGCAGACATCATATCCACTCCGTATTCTTTTGCACTGAAAGGAATATGTCCTATTGCCTGAACTGCATCTGTGTGGAACAGTGCGTTGTGCCTGTGAGCTGTTTCGGCAAGAGTCCGGATAGGCTGAATTGTCCCTATTTCATTGTTTGCCATCATTATTGATACAAGAGCAGTGTTGTCGTCTATGACTTTCTCAAGTGACTCGGGCTGAACGATTCCGTCTTTGTCAGGGTCTATGAGGACTATTTCAAAACCTTCATTCTTAAGGGAATTCAATGCATTGATCACGGCATGGTGCTCGAAAGACGAGGATATTATTTTCGTTTTGCCGTATTTTTTTCCGTATTCCGCACCCGTCATTATTGCCTGGGTATCTGATTCACTTCCGCCCGATGTGAAAATGACCTCTTCCTGAACGTTTGCTCCGATCAGTGTTCCTATGACTTTTCTTGCACTGAAGAGAAGGTTTGAAGCTTTCTGTCCGTGCGAATGAACTGACGAGGGGTTTCCGTAGCAGTTGTCTGACGTTTTCATGTATGCGTCAAGGGCATTCCTGCTCATTTTTGTCGTGGCGGCATTGTCTGCATATATGCTCATGGTTCACCTTTTTTTAATTCCCGCCATTTCCGGCGGGAATAGTCTTATCTTTTGAGATTTGGCAATGAGTTAATTGAGTCTGTGATTGTCTGGGTGGACGCTTCTTTTCCGTAACTCTCGGCCGATGCTTTCTGCTTTTCAGGGGAGATTGCTCTCGTGAGAATGCCGGCGCCTCCGACACATCCTCCGGGGCACACCATGCCTTCGATGAAGTTTCCGTCGAGAAGTCCTTTGAGTTTCTTCATGAGTGCTACTTTGCACTGATCTATTCCATCGCAGACCACAGGTTTGAATTCGAAATCCCTGATGTCCTGTTCCTTGACTGCCTGTGCTATTGCATCGGTCAGACCGCGGCTTCTTGCAAATATTCTTCCGAAATATGAGGCGTTGTCAAGTTCGGTTTCTTCAAGTTCTTCCGGGTTTATGTTCTTGCTGTCAAACAGGGCCAGCAGTTCTTCGAATGTGATTACAGAGTCTATTATATCTTTCAGATGAGGCTGACGTATCTCACTCTTCTTGGCTGTACACGGTCCGATGAACACTATTTTGCATTCGGGATCCTGTTCCTTCATGTACTTTGCAAGAGTCGCCATAGGCGAGAGATTTGACGAAATGAAAGGAACAAGGTCGGGATATGTCTTCTTTATGTAGCTGACGAAAGCGGGGCAGCAGGAACTTGTGAGAAATCCTTTTTCCGCAAGTTCTTCAGTCTCTTTGTATGCAACCATGTCGGCACCCTGAGCAACCTCAAACACCTGGTTGAATCCGAGCTTCTTTATTGCCGTCAATACCTGGCCGCGCTTTGCATAAATGAACTGGGTGGACAGGGCAGGGGCAATAATGGCATAAACCGGATATTTGGTTCCGCCATTGCTCTTGTTGATCATGTCTATTACATTGAGTATGAAAGACTTTTCGCTGATTGCTCCGAATGGGCACTGGTTCATGCATGAGCCGCACTCGATGCATTTGTCGTTGTCTATCTGAGCAGATCCGGATTCATTGATGCTTATTGCCTTTACTTTGCATGCGACCATGCAGGGTCTCTGTCGGCTTATGATGGCTGTGTACGGACATACGCTTGCGCACTTTCCGCACTCGATGCATTTGTCCTTGTCGATTCTGCACCTTCTGTCGTGGTCGACATAGATGGCGCCTCTCGGGCACACTTCGATGCAGTGGTGAGCAAGACACCCTCTGCACGAATCGGTTATCTGGTATCCTGCAGCAGGGCACTCGTCGCACGCTATGTCTATAACTTCAATTACATTCTGATTCTTTCCGTTGCCGCCCATTGCGAGTCTGACTCTCTCGGTCAGGATTGCTCTCTCCTTGTACACGCAGCAGCGCATTGTAGGAACCTTTCCCGGGACTATTTCCTTCGGAATATTCAGTACATTCTCAAGCAGGTCGTCTTTCCATGCGTGTATCGCCACCTGCTTTACCGCTTTGTATTTCAAATACTGTATTTTTGTATCAAACTTGTGCATTGATGTCTTCTCCCGGATCGTATTAATCGTCGTATATTACGTTTACCCAAGACATGAGGAAGTCTCTCTCTTCTTCATGATGCTTGACTGACTGTGAGGCTGCAACAATAGGCATCCAGCTCTTAACATAGGCTTTTGATGTTCCGGATTTGGAGCAGAACATATCCAGATATTTTTCGGCTCTCTCGTCCTGTTTTTTCAGTTTGAAAAGGAGGTATGTCCTGGCCACGTCTGCAGAAGCATTTCCCTGTGTTGCATGTGACCAGTCGAGAACGTACATTGTTCCGTCGTCGGTCACGATTACGTTTGAAGGGTTGTAGTCCCCGTGACAGAGTTTCTTGCTTCTAGGCATGCTCTCGATTCTTGCATGCAGATCAAAACGAAGTGTTGCCTTCAGATCCGTCTCGGTTATCTTTCTGTTCATCTTGTCTACGAGCTTTGTGAGCAGAGGGCATCTTTTGGTGTGGATTTCCATCTGAAGATTGACGAATTTTTCAAGGTATTCGTCTTCTTTGTCCGGGTGCTGCTCCATGAGCTTGTCCAGTGTGGTGCCTTTGATGTAGTCTGAAACTATGGCCCACTTGCCGTCTATCATGGTGACGGCCCTTATGTTAGGAATGTTGAGACCCGTCTCCTGAACCCTTGCCTGGTTCAGGGCTTCGTTAAGAATTTCAGAAATCGAGTAGTCCTTGTCAAACAGCTTTATGCAGTTGTCTCCGTCCACGTACACTTTCTTGTGTTTTCTCGTGGCAATCACGTTGTCAAGATTCATGGCGTCCTCCCAAAATTTGTACTTTCATTATATCACATAATATGTGGTCTTTTCTATTTTTTGTGCAAATTGGTTTTCACATATTCATTTTTGCCCGAAAAAAGCGTATAATACGTGGTGTAAAATTTTTGCGAGGTGCAATATGAAGAAAGTTTTATCCATCATTTTATCCGTGATTTTCCTTATCTCTGTACTTGCAATGACGAGTGTCGGAGCAGTCAGGGTAGAAGATCAGAGTGAATCATTCGTTGTTTCAAAACACAAGAGCACTAATGTGAGAACAATACCGATTCTGGGAATAGTTGCAAGCTTTGACGCCAACGGCAACGGAGTGGACGACTATGACCCGAATGACACAGACAAGCTCTTCAGTGACCCGAAACAGAAATATTACGGTGAGCAGTGGGCAATAACAAAGCCTTCCGATCACTATGACATATTCTTCAAGGAAGGTAACTCAGTAAGTGATTACTATAAAGAGCAGACCGGCGGACTCATCAATTTCGTTCCGTGCAAATTCGAAAAAGTTGAACCCGAATGGGGAACAACCGACGGTGTTCTTGCGGTTACTGTCCCGATTAAGCATCCGACATGCTCAAACGACGCAGGCGGCACAATCAGGACGATTGTAAATGCGACAGACGAGTATGTAAACTTCGCACAGTACGACACAAACGGTGATGGAATACTGACGACAGACGAAATAGTAATCGTCATATTCAACTCGGGAGTTGACCACGCATATACAAGCAACTACAACAACCCCAGCACACCGAGAGCATATTACGCAGTTCACAGCACATCACAGAACTTTACGTTATTCCTTGACGACGTGATGATTTCCTCAAGCGGCCACGGAAACGTAACAAACGTAGGCGAATATGCAAAATACGGCACATTCATCACTCTCGGAGTCCTGACTCATGAAATAGCGCACAACCTCGGTGCAGAA
>CADAXH010000028.1 GCA_902791785.1 uncultured Ruminococcus sp.
CCCATGTATACTCTTACCGGTCTGTTCTCTGTCGTATAGAACGGCAAAAAAGATCTTCCCCAGACTACTTTGTGTTTCTTGTCAAAACCGCCTGTGCCTGTGTTGTATCCCTGAGGCTTATATGTTCCGTCTATTTCGGTTTTTGCGTATGATACAATGTCGAACTGTCTGTCTTCGTCTGAACAGTTCTTGAGAGTAACACTCCAGATTTCACACATGCCGTGATTAGGGACAAAGATCCTGAAAGAACTTTCAACATTCCTGTATTTTAAGTTTATAGTGCTTGATCCGTTTTTGTGAACGCAGCTGTATCTGGTGTATCCGTATTTTATAGGGAGACCGCATATGCTCCAGCTCTTTCCGTTTTCAGAAACAAATACATTTCTGTTTGATACGACAGGTATTCTTCTGCCGAGATCATCCTGAGCAAATCCCTCTCCAAATCCGACCTGCGAAGTGAAACTTACATAATCATCATTGAAAAAGTAGTTGTACCAGTGTCTTGGTGTATCCGGCTTTGTTATCTCGAATGATTTTCCGTTGTCTTTGTACTTTCCGTACCACACATATTTGTCCATACTTTTTCCCTTTCAAACAATTGTTTTCTATATATAATTATTACACAAGGCTGTTATATTTTCAATGAATATATTTATGAAAAAACGCATGTATTCATGCCGTTTTTACTATACATTCTGTTAATTATTTGATATAATTATTTCAACAAATCGAAAAGAGGATACCAGAATGGGACCTGGCGGACCAAGACTCGGAGTTAACGAGCAAAACAAAGAACCAAAGCCCAAAAGTATTAAGGAAGTCCCCGGATATGTTTGGCGAGTCGTATCTAAGTTTTTCTACAGACTCTTTTACATATTCAAGCTGGTTTGGGAAACAAATCCATTAATACTCATTGCATTGCTGATGTTTGCTTTGCTGACGGGTGTTATCCCTGTCATTTCATCTTTAGTATCAGCAAATGTATTAAACACTCTTGCAGAAGACTACACAATAGCTCAGACAACCAAGGTTTTCACAGATGATCTGATGAAGGATGTAATGAAATTGCTCATCTGGCAATTTGTAATTATATTCGGAACAAGTCTGATCAATCACGGAAGAACAATAGTAACAAGAATTGCCGGAGATCTGGTTTCAAACCATGTTTCGGTAAAAATAATGAAGAAAGCCAAGGAAGTGGACCTTGCCAGTTTTGACAGACCGGAATTCTATGAGCGCTTTGAAAATGCTTCGAGAGAAGCCAACTCAAGACCGCTCCAGATTCTTTCGTCAACTTTCTCAATTGTCAGTACTGTCATAAGCATTGTATCATATGTTATAGTACTCTGGGCCGTGAGCGCATGGGCTCCATGGGTAATAATTGCAATGTCAGTCCCGTCTGCCATTATTTCTTTCTCATACCGAAGAAAATACTGGTTCTACATGAGACACAGAAGCAAAGACAGAAGACAGCTGTCCTATTACTCTGGTCTTTTAACCAACAAGGACATGGTCAAGGAAATCAGGATGTTTGATTTGTCAGATACCCTGATTGACAGACATCAGACAATATTCAAAAAGTATTTCAGAGGACTCAGGCGCATGTTCCTCGCTGAGGGCGCATGGAACATGGGAATAGCCGTCGTTCATTCACTGATCAACTGCCTGCTCTTCATTTTCATCGCCAGCGGCGTTGTTAATGGTGACACACAGGTCGGTAACTATTCTCTGTTTACCGGAGCACTGAGTTCCATTTCAAGTGGAGTTTCTTCGCTCATTTCCACTACAGCATCAATTTATGAAGGTACTTTGTTCATTGACAACCTCATTCTCTTCATGAATGAAAAGAGGACAATAAAGCCTGATGTCGAAGAACCTTTACACATTCAAAGACATATTCCACACGAAATTGAGCTGAGAAATGTGTCTTTCAGGTATCCGGGTTCAGACCATGACGTAATTAAGAACATTTCATGCAAAATCAATGCAGGCGAAACAATTGTGCTGGTCGGACTCAATGGTGCTGGCAAAACAACTCTGATTAAGCTCATAACGCGTCTCTATGATCCGACGGAAGGCGAGATTCTTCTTGATGGCAGAAATATTAAAAATTACGACACCCAGGAACTCTATTCCATTTTCGGAATAACATTCCAGGACTTTGGCAAATATGCAGTATCAGTCAAAGAGAACATTGCATTTTCAAACATAAAAGTTGAAATAGACGACGAAAAAATACAAAAAGCCGCACGTGAGGGATACGCAGAAGACTTTATCAACAAGCTGCCAAACAAATACGATACTCCTTTGATGAAATATTTCGAAGAAAACGGCATCGAGCCTTCTATAGGTCAGTGGCAGAAACTGTCTGTTGCCCGCGCTTTCTATTCTGATTCAGACATTCTCATTCTTGACGAGCCAACTGCATCTCTCGATGCAATTGCCGAACAGGAAATATATGATCAGTTCGATGAACTCAGAAAAGGCAAAACAACCATTTTTGTATCTCACAGACTGTCAAGCGCCACCACGGCAGATAACATCATCGTAATTGACGAAGGAAAGCTTATAGAATACGGACCCCACGCCGAGCTGATGAAAAAGCACGGAAAGTACTATGAACTGTTCTCTACTCAGGCACGAAGATACATAACAGACAAAAATTCCGAGGATATTAACGAGGGCTAAACACATGACAATCATTGAAAACAAGAGGAATATAATTGAAAACAAAGACTCCATATTCAGTTATTTCGGCTGGCCGACAGTAGCAAGAATTAATGAATCAACTCTTGCAGTTGTCTGTTCGGGTTACAGACTGAGACATGTCTGTCCTTTCGGAAAACTTGTCATTTCATACAGTTATGACGAAGGAAAAACATGGACAAAACCGGCTCCTGTAATTGATACTCCTCTTGATGACCGCGACGGAGGAATATGTGTTGACGGAAAACGGATTATTGTTACCTCTTTCAACAATGATATTTCTTTTCAGCGCGACAATATAAAAAAATGTATTGCAGGCGGAGACACCAGCAAAAGACTTGAACTGATGTCTGCATATCTGAATAATGTAACAGAAGAAGAATGTGAAAAGTTTCTGGGCTCCACATACAAAATAAGTCACGACGGAGGCATTACTTTCGGGGACGTCAAAAAGTGTCCCATATCTTCTCCTCACGGACCAATGAAACTCAAGGACGGCAGAATCCTGTATGTTGGAAAAGAGTTTGCACCAAGCGGTGTTTATTCACGGATTGCCTGCGCAGTTCTTGACAAAGACGAGAATTTCGATATAATTTCCTATGTTCCTGAAGGAACTGATGAATACGGCAACTGCCTTAACTGCGAGCCTCATGCGCTTGAGCTTGATGACGGAAGCATTCTTGTAGCCATCAGAGTACAGAGATACAGAGAGCATCCGATGTTCACTGTTTTCCTGACAAAATCTACAGACGGCTGCAAGACATTCTCAGATCCCTACAGAGTAATAGGAACAAACGCAGGATCACCTCCTCACCTGATGAAACACAGTTCCGGAAAGATAATAATGACATATGCCAGAAGAGCCGACAATTACGGTATAAGGGCAATAGTCAGTGAAGATAACGGAAACACATGGAGTGACGAGATTATAATCACAGATGATGCACCGGGCGCAGACCTCGGGTATCCATCAACAGTCGAGCGCAGTGACAACAGTCTGGTAACAGTTTGGTATGAGAGAGAAGAAAACCATTCTCCAATCAAGCAGATTGTCTGGAAATTGTAAAGAACAAATTAGCAAAGGTATAAACTCATGAGACGATTATCAGTGGAAACAAATTATTCGCCATTTAAGTACGGCTACTATTTTCATTTGCTGTACATAATCATGCCTATAGCATATTTTTTGGCGCATTCTATACTTGAGCAGTCATATAAAGAAATTGAATTCACCATGAACATGGTTCAGATTGAATTTGAAAAATCCATTCCGTATCTGTCATTCATGTCTGTTCTTTTCTTTGTTATGATCGCAGTTGCAGCCACTTTGTTTGTGTTCCTGGCAATCAAGGATGTGTGTGCATTCAAAAGATATATGATTTTCCTGTTCATAGGTCTGTTCATATGTGTATTGGCGGCTGCGGGTTTTCCGAATTACAATACACTTCTTCCGAATATTCAGGATGACAATTCATTTTTCGGATCATTGATGAAGATTATTGTTGGTTACGACTCAAATATAAACAACTTCCCGAGCACAACCACAATCGTAGCCGCATCAATAGTCTATGCAGCATTTGACAGCAAAAAACTGAATTACAAATGGATAAAAATTGTTTCAATAGTTTTGGCTGTATTATTCATTGCATCTTCAATCTTCATAAAAAGAAATTCTTTGTACGATATCCTCGGTGCAGGAATAATTTGTGGAATCATGCTGATTCCGATTAACCTGATTAAACGCAGGGATATGCTGAAGATCGGAGAAGAAAGAATCAAGCGCGACGAAGAAAACGGATGGACTCCGACAAAATTCTATTGATCTGAAATATGACAAATTACCCACGCCTTGCGGCGTGGGTAAACTAATGTTATGACGGTTTTGTCACTCTCTTGTTCTCGTGTTGTCTGCTAAGTTCCATTTCTTTATTGTGTGCAGAGACAATCCGTGACTTGCAAGGATTATCAGGAATATGAACAACCAGGAAAGCAGTACCACCGGTATGCTGAAAATGAACGGATAAATCTGCGTTGTAGATGAGCACATCGAAAACAGCGCCATTGCAACAAGTGCCCCCGTTGGTATGGCAAACAGTGCGGATAAAAGCAGCTGGGAAACGCTCTGAAGCGTCCACAGATTTGAAATATCCATTATAGTAAATCCGATTGCCCTGAATATTGACATAGGCCTTTTCTGTTCCATAAGTGCATTCTGGCTCATTATGGTCAGAATGATAAATGCCATGGCAAGTGAGAATCCGATCATTATGTATATGAATACATCAATTGAATTGAATATTCCATGAATATCTTTGCTCAAAGACTTGGAAAATACTGTAAGAGAAGCACTCTGCTCACTCATGTATTCCAGGAATGCAGATTCATTGTTTACATTCACCATAAATGTTGAGACATATTCCAATCCAAGATCCAGGAACTGATTTTTGGATAAGTAAGTCACCGGATGGAAATACTGAAAACTGATGTCTGTCACTTTGACATGGTTCCTGTTTATCAGGACGGTGTCTCCAACCTTTACTCCAAGCACATCAGCAACAGACTTCGGCAGAATGACACCTGAGTCCTTGATTTCTATGTTATTGCGTCCGTTTGAGGATGGAATTGAAATCATGCCTGAGTTATCCGCCTTGTCGTAAGCAATACACTCAAGGTAAGATTTTTTGCTTGACGTAGCATCAGACACTTCTGCATAAGTATAATAACAATCAATAAATCCAGTGACAAAAGGCTGAGATTTTACATCATCTATGATTTCCTGTTCTGCCTTTCCTGTCATATAGACCTGAGCGTCAAATGACAAGCGTCGGTCTACACTCTGATCCATAAGTTCTTCTTTGGACACATAGAAGAAACAAGCAAGAAGAATCATTACAAATGATGCAAAAATTGAAAAAACGGAAACAAAGAACCTTCTTGGATTCTGTGCAATTGAGTTGACTCCGAGCTTAGTGTTCATCGGAGCCTTCTCAATGAATCTTTCAAGCCATGCTGGAAGTTTCTTTCTCTTTGCTTCATTTGATATAGTGGCGTCTTTAGGAGTTATTGTGAATATCAGTTTGCATGAAATCAATGTGGCAAGAGTTGCAAACACAATAAGGAATACAACAGCAAATGCTGCAACCCATGGATTGAGCGTCTGACCAAGAGTCGGCATCGAATAAGTGATAATCATAACCTTGGCTAGCATTTGGTTCAGGATTAATCCGACCCCCACCCCCAGAATTCCGGCCACTACAGACATGAGCAGTGTAAATGCAACAAATATGGATATTATGTCCCAGTGACCTACACCAATTGACATCATTACACCAATCTGCGGCGTCATTGATTTAATTATCTGGTTAATGAACAGACCAATAACAATCATGGTTACCGAATAGAAGAAAACAGGCAGGAAAATAGAAGCAACTCTCAATTGTTTTATCGCATTCTGAATGTACATATAGTAGAACATTTTGCTGTTTTCAGAAATTGATTTGATTCCGATTCCTTTTGTTTTGAAGTAATTCTCTACGTTCTTGACCACCTGGCTTTCGGTATAGCCGTCTTCAGCAGTAATAAGCACCTGGTTTGAATAGACCATGGCATAGTTTTTGACAATTTCAAATTTGCCCAGAATATCCGGCAATGTAACACCTATTGATGAAACAATGGCCTCATAATACGGTTTGAATTTTTCGTCTTCCAATACTTTATTTTCAATGTTCTTGGACAAAAACTCCAAAACCCTGTTTATCTCTTTCTCATTCAGATAGATGTATCCAAAGTCGGAATTGTCTGACCAGACATAATTGTTTGCCCTCGCCTGAATTGCTTCGGGCGTTTCAATTATCTCATTGATCCTGCAATCAATAAAGAAATTGAAATAACCGATTTTTATTGTGTCTCCGACTTTAAAATTATTGTTCTGCGCAAATTTTCTTACTACTGAAACATTGATTGAATTCTTGTATGGTTCAACTCTTTCCAGAACATATCTTTTCATGATTGAATCATAACCATCTCGCGTCGAGAAGATTCGCGCAGTTATTGTTCTGCCGTCAGACTTTTTGACAAATGCATCCATTGTCAGTCTGAATTCGACTGATTTGACACCTTCTACGTCAGTAATGTCTGCCATATCTGCTGTATTAGTGAAGTCAATTGATGCAAATGCATTTACGTTTCCGTTCTCTTTTATATAGGTTTTGAGTGTGTTTTCAAGATTGATAATCGATGAACCGAATGCACACAGAAGACCAATCGACAGCATGGAAACAAACACCATCGATATGAACAGCCCCAAAAACTTCTTGAGGAAGGGCTTAAGCATTGTTCTAATCATTACCAAACTACCTCTTCTGCCTTGATGACGTGATCATTGAACTCTTCTTTAATCACCTGGCCATCTTTCATTGTAATGATTCTGTTTGCCATTCCTGCAATCTCTCTTGTATGAGTTACCAGAACAATGGTTTTTCCCTCGTTGTGAATATCTTCAATCAGTTTAAGCACTGCTTTTCCTGAAGCATCGTCAAGAGCACCTGTAGGTTCGTCACACAAAAGAATGTCGCTCTGCTTGTTAAGAGCTCTTGCAATTGCAACTCTCTGCTGCTGACCACCGGAAAGCTGGCGCGGAAACTTGTCTTTTTTGTCCTTCAGGCCGACTCTGTCAAGGAGAGCCAGGGCTTTTTCCTTGTCTCTTGATCCCGGAGCAAGTACAACATTCTGATAAACCGTAATATCGTTAATCAGGTTAAAGAACTGGTAAACAAACCCAACTGTGTTTCGTCTGTAAAGGGTCAGCTGTTTGTCATTGTATTTTACAATATCATCTCCATTGACTAATATTTCACCTGAATCAACTTTGTCAATGGCTCCGATCATATTCAAAAATGTTGACTTTCCGGATCCGGAGCCGCCGAGAATGACAAGAAAGTCATGTTCATACACATTGATCGACACATTGTTCAATGCATACATCAGTCCTTCGCCTTCACCATAAGTCTTTACAAGATTTTTTGCTTCAATGATAACTTTTTCCATAATGTTTCTAACCCTTTCCACTCAATACCGACAGTTGAAGAATGATGCGAATTCTCTGTCGTCCTCTTTTATTTTGCTCACATACACATCGCTGATTCTGATTCCGTGAACATATCTGAACGTAAATGCATATCCGTCTGACAAACCATGTCTGTCAAATTCAGGATACTTATTGTCAATCGGAAGCGGTTCATTGCCTTTTTTCTCCTGTCCGCCAAGTACAACAATATTCCAGTTTTTGAATGTGACGTTCTCAATCAGATTGTTTTCAGACTGTGCAACGACGAGAGTTTCGCTTATCGGAAGAGGATGCCCGAAAGTTCTTGGCGACCTTGCATTAAGATCCTTGAATGTGATGCCCTTCATCCTGCTTGTTCTTACTGTTGTAATTCCTTTTGGCAGCCTGTTCCTGCTTCCTGTAACAATATACACGGGAGCTGCTGCATCGGTGACATCTATTCTTTCAAATAACACATTCCTGACTGAAGCTCCGTCAACAGATTCCAGTGAGACTGCACATCTGTTTACGTTCTTGACAAAAACATCCCTGACTTTCAGATTTTCTAGTGAGTAGTAGGTATCTGTTCCGAATTTTATTGCCGATGCGAGGCTTTGTATGCTCATGTCGTAAACATCAATGTTCCTGCATCCGAACAGATCTGAGCTCTTGAAGCACAGCCCGTCGTCTCCTGCCATAATATTGCATCCGCTAATCGTCATATCTGAGCAGTCAACCGGATCGATTCCATCCCTGTTGGGAGTATTCTGACAATCCAGTTTCAGATTCTTTATTGTTATATTTCTTGAAGAGAGCGGGACAACAGTCCAGAATGCACTTCTTCTGAAATTGATATCCTTAACTATAATGCTGTCTGAATATGTTATATAAATAATATCCGGCCTTGCGTCTTCTTTTCTTCTGTCGCCTGACGGATCATTCATTTTGAATCTGTACAGACCGTTGCCGTCAAGCATTCCTCCGCCCGTTATTGTTATATTTGTCAGATTCTCACCATAGATTAACCCTCTTCCGAGCTGTCTGTGTGCGCAGAGTGACGGACCGGGTTCTCTCAAAGGATATTCCCCATGGTCATGTGTTCCGAGAATTACTGCATTCTCGTCGACATAGAATGTCATATCTGACTTTAATCTGATTTCACCTGAGAAGAATGTCCCGCCTTCAACAAGTACGGTTCCGCCTGTATATGCAGCCTTGTCAACTGCTTTCTGAATACTTTCGGTATCCAGGGTTTTTCCGTCTCCCTTTGCACCGAAATCTTTAACGTTATATACTTTTCCGTTGAATACCCTTCTTGCAAAAGAACCTGTGTCGCTGACTCTGAGTCTGTTTACATATACAGTTCCAGAACTGACTGAATAATTGGTGCCGCATATGACTGATTCTTCGTTTTCAATTTTTCTTGAAGAAACAAGTTTTGCTCCGTCTACCCACAAATCATATTTTCCGTTTGCGCTGTCGACCACAAATCTGACGTCGTACCAGTTGCCTGCAGGATAGTAGCAATGTGGTGCAACTTCACCAAGTAGTCTTCTCCATGAGCCGTTTTCATAGTTAAAAACGGTATTGGCAAAGAAGGCTGCGGAACAAACAACACTTGATTCGCCATCAACCAGGCTGACGGCTACACAATCCTTATCTGAAGGAACAAAAATTCTCGAATCTGAACATGTTATTCCTTCGGAAATTTTGCTGTGAGGAACAGTCACCGATCCTCCCGCCTTTGAACTGATTTCCAAACTGCAGTTCTCCTTAAACGGAAAATCCACCACCTGGACTTTGGTTCCTTTTGTGCGTGAGTATTTTGCCGGTTTGTCAAACACGATGTCATCAATATAATTCTCTGTAAAGTCGGAAATGTAAATGTTGTTCAGTGTCAGTTTTCCTTCAACTGATTTGATTGAAACATCAACTTTTTCGTCAAGTTCCAGTGACTTGACATGATTCACGTAGTATGTTACATGTTTTTTACCTGCATCATAATCGAGTGCAACTGACAACAGTTCATTCAGTTTGGTTTTTGCCAAAACTTTTTCGTCGTGTTTAACTTTTCCGTCAGACACATCCAATCCGAATACTCTGAAACAACCTTTGCCAACTCTTAAGTCTGTCCTTATTTCATACCTGCCCTTTCCGACCTTGTATGAAATTGATGACTTTCCAAATAAAACACAAGTCATTTTGTCTGAATCAAGTTTTGAAGGCACAATTTCATGTCTGCCTGTCACTTTTAATCCATATGATTCAACCGCCTCGTTGAAAACACATGATATATATGACTTGTATTCTCTTTTTTCCGTTATCTCATATTTCTTGTTAGGCAATTCAGCTATCTGAGGAAATGAAGCAGCATCTTCATCACCGGCTGCCCCTGCGATAACGAAATACTGATGATAATCTCCTTCGAATCCTGGAAGTTCGACATGGGATTTGCCATCGTACATTTTTGAGTACACATTGAATAATGAGCCATTGGATAATCCTATTGTGTAGTCTTCTTTATTCCAGCTTTCATATTCCTTCGGCAAAGCTCCGCCTTTAACTGCTTCGCTGTCAAATGCCACATAAACACGAGACTTTCTTTCAACATAAAAATCCGAGCCCTGGTGATCGTCAATCCCGTTTGATTTTGAATCAAATGTGACGATGTAATCAAGACCTTTCATACAACTGGGAATACTTGACACACTTGTATCTGTATTGGAATATACGTGTGATCCTTTGCTGAACTTTTCAGACAAATAGTACCAGCAATCTGCATCCCATGGGGCTGAAAACCTTGAAATTACCGGAGATTCGGGAATGTTTGTAATTCTGCTCATAGCAATTACCTCACAATAGTTTTTACATATCATCATTTTACTATTGTTTCAATAAAATAACAATAAAAAAGTGAGACTCCATAGGTATTAATTTGTTCACCATTTGTACACTTTCTGCGAATCCACAACAATTATTTGACAAAGCAGTAATAAAATGGTATATTATTTTATGTATACATGAGGGAGTAGTTTGCACTTCTCGTGCGGCAGGCCGTCATCACGACGAAAGTCCGGTTCTGCCATAGTAATGAGACTCATGCCATTTGGGCATGCTCTCATTATTTTTTTACTTTTTGGAGGACGACATGATCTTTTATCAGAAAGACACTAAAACTGTTTTGGAAGAACTTCAGTCAACTGAAGAAGGCCTTTCAAACAGCGAGGCCGAGTACAGACTCGAGCAAAACGGAAAAAACAAACTGGATGATCCGCCTAAAAAATCTTTGGCAAAAAGATTTTTGGAACAGCTGATTGATCCGATGATCATCGTGCTGCTGGTTGCAGCCGTAATATCTGCAGTAGTAGATATTGTAAATCATGAATTTCCGGCTTCCGTATTCATTATTCTGTTCGTTGTAGTACTTAATTCAATTCTGGGCGTACTGCAGGAGTCAAAAGCCGAAAAAGCAATTGAAGCACTTAAGCAGATGACATCTTCAACATCAAAGGTTCTCAGAGACGGAAAACAGACCGTTGTAAAGAGCGAAGACCTGGTTGTAGGCGATGTAATAATTCTTGAAGCAGGCGATGCGGTACCCGCTGACTGCAGACTTCTGGAAGCAAACTCTCTTAAATGCGAAGAGGCCGCTCTTACCGGTGAATCAGTTCCTGTTGACAAACATGTAATGATTCCGGTCAAAGCAATGACAGAAGAAATACCTCTTGGCGACAGAACAAACATGGTATACTCAGGAAGCACTGTTTCTTACGGAAGAGGCAAAGCTGTTGTCTGTGAAGTTGGCATGAGAACAGAAATGGGCAAGATTGCCAATGCCATCACAGAAGTTGAAGAAGAAAAAACACCTCTTCAGCAGAAACTGGCTCAGCTCAGCAAGATCCTCACTTGGGGTGTAATGGCAATTTGTGTTATTATCTTCATAGTAGGACTTATCAAAGCAGGTTCATTTGACTTTACCCAGGTAATTCTTCCGACCTTCATGGTTGCAGTAAGCCTTGCGGTTGCTGCTGTACCTGAAGGACTTGTGGCAGTCGTAACAATTGTTCTCTCAATTGGTGTAACCAGAATGGCAAAGAGAGA
>CADAXH010000029.1:0-11553 GCA_902791785.1 uncultured Ruminococcus sp.
CGAAAAGTGCAGAGGGCAGGGTATCGGAAAAGAACTCGTAGACTATGTTGCCAAAGTGGCAAAAGAATATGGATGCTACAACCTGACTCTCAATGTCTGGAACCTGAATGACAGTGCAATCAGATTCTACGAGAAATGCGGAATGAAGCCGATGAAGACGGTTATGGAGAAGAAGTTATAGGGAAAATAGAACAAAAGACAGAAGAAAAAGCGCAATTCCCTATATAAAATATATAAATATTTAGAAATATATTGACACGGGCGAACTTTTATGGTAAAAAGAATGCACTCAGTTTTATAGGCAAAGCAATCGTGAGGTTGTGACGCAAAGCTAAAGGGTCTTGATATGGATTAAGGCAGCCAGTTGCATTTATTGCAGCTGGTTTTTTGTTTTATTGAGTAAAATGATCCAAAGCCCACTAATTTTTCGTTACAAATATATTACAAAATAAAAAAATATATAGACGTATTGTTGAAAAGTTGCAAAAAGTCATATATAATTGTAGGGTAACGTTTTCTTAGTTAAGAAAAAATGAAAATTAACGAGGTGGATAAATGGATAATACTCAAGAAAAATCCAAATCTAAAGCCGCAAAAATTGGTGGAGTGGTCGTAAATGTCCTGTTATGGGTATTTGTAGTCTTCTCCGTTGTAGTCACTATATTCGTGTTCTCAGCCCAGAAAGATGCAGACGGCGTTCCGTCATTGTTCGGTAACAGCTACATCTCCATCGTATCTGACTCAATGGCTCCGAGTATCAGGACAGGTGACATGATTGTGGTAAAGAAGGTTTCCGGAATGCCGGAGGCAGCTCAGTGCAAAGAAGGAGATGTTATCACATTCTATTCTTCTCAGGATATTAACGGAGACGGCAAAGTCGGCAACGACATCGAAACCCACCAGATAATCAAGGTGAGAGAGGCTAACGGATTCGTTTACTACACCACAATGGGTACAAACGAAGAGTACAGCCACGGAATTGCAGACCCTGAAATATTGTCATCAAGCGTAATCGGTATCTACACAGGAACAAAGATCTCCGGACTCGGATCGGTCATTTCATTCCTTGGCAGTTCTACCGGATTCCTTGTATGCATCGTAATACCGCTCGCAGTATTCTTCCTTTACGAGCTCATCAGATTCGTAGTTATGTTCATTAAGGTCAAAGGTCCTAAGGAGGCCAAGGCCGGAATCACAGCAGCTGACGAAGAAGAGATCAAGAGAAAAGCAATTGAAGAATACCTGGCTAAGCAGGCAGCAGCAAGTGCAGCAACATCTACTTCTCAGGGAGTTGAACCTGAAAAGGATGCACCTGTAGAGGAAGCTCCCGCAGAGGAGACTCCGAAAGAGGAGGCACCGGCTGAAGAAGCACCTGCAGAGGAAGCTCCCGCAGAGGAAGCTACTGAAGAAAACAATGCAGATAATCAGAGCGAGCAGGCAACGGACGAAAAGGTTGAACAACCTGAAGAAGTAAAAGAAGAAAGCACAGAATCTTCAGAAGTTGACGAGAGTAAAAAAGACGACTCTAAAACTGAGTGACCGAAGTAGTTATTTCAAATATTGAGATCAATCATTCGGCCTTCCTAAAAAGAGGCCGATTGAATTTCTAAGGAGAAGCAATGGACGGTTTTCTTAACTGGTTTTTCGCCTTCATGACGAAAATGATAGACGGCCTGTGGTCAATGTTGCAAGGCCTCTTCAGCGGTATTGTTGCAATATTCAATATCCCCGGCTACATATCACAATTTAACACATTCAAAGATCAATTCACTTTCATTGACTGGGTCTTCTCAATTCTGGCATTCATCATTGTTTATGGTGTATGGGCGGCAATCATCTACCTTATTGTTCTTGCCATCAGAAAGGCCATAAGCACAAGACATACAGCTCTCGGAACTGAGGATCTTCTTCAGGAACTGGCAGACATGCACAGAGACGTACAGAGACTGACACAGGAAAGAGAGAGAATCATGGCTCTCAAACTCGGACAGTCCACAGTCTCAGTTGAAGATCTTAACAAGATTTATCAGGAATCAGAAGAGCAGGCACTCAGGGAAGACAACGGCGAAGATACAGAGCGCAGCGGAGATTCTTCTGTCGAAGAAGAACTTCATCCCGTTCGTTTTGCAAGGCTTGACGAAGTTGACAAGAAGTACGAGTACTACGTACAGCCTAACTACCGCAATGACTTCACTCTCGAAGAACTCTGCGACAACTTCAGAAACTTTGCATGTTCAAAGATGCACCTGTTCTATGAAGCAAAAACAATCAGACTCATGTTTGCAGGTTTCGCTTCAACCAAGCTGATTATCCTCCAGGGTATTTCAGGTACAGGTAAAACATCACTCCCGTATTCAATGGGTAAATTCTTCAAGAACGACTCAACAATCGTATCAGTTCAGCCGTCATGGCGTGACAGATCCGAAATGTTCGGATACTTCAACGAATTCTCAAAGAAGTTCAATGAAACAGAAACTCTCAAGAGAGTTTATGAATCATCATATAACGACGACATCAACATAGTAATCCTGGATGAAATGAACATCGCGCGTGTCGAGTATTACTTCGCAGAAATGCTGTCAATCATGGAAATGCCTGATCCGTCAGAGTGGAAGATCGAAATCGTTCCTTCATCATGGGAAAACGATCCTAAGCATCTCGAAAAGGGCAGCCTGCTCATTCCTCAGAACGTATGGTATGTCGGAACAGCTAACAACGACGACTCAACATTCTCAGTTTCAGATAAGGTTTACGACCGTGCTATCACAATCAACATTGATACAATCGGTGTTCCTTTTGACTGTCCTGAAGTTGAACCGAGACAGGTAAGTTACTCTTACGTAGACAAGCTCTACAAAGACGCATTGAGAGACAACCAGCTCGACCAGAAATATCTTGACGCCATCTCGAATCTCGACGATTACGTAATCAAGAAATTCAGAGTTGCTTTCGGTAACCGTATTCTGAAACAGCTCAAGATATTCGTTCCTGTTTATGTTGCATGTGGTGGTACAGTTCTTGAGGGAATTGACCACATCCTCGCAACAAAGGTATTCAGAAAATTCGAGAGCTTGAACCTCTCACTCATCAGAGATGAAATCAAGGGACTTATCAACTACCTGAACGCATTGTTCGGAAACAGAACAATGGTTTCATCAATTGAATTCCTTGAAAGACTGCAAAAGACATTCTAATAGATTAACCGGAGGCGTTTCATGTCAGAAAATATTGAGAAGACTTATTCTTACGAAGATTTTCGCAACGAAACGTCTTCTTTCATTAAAAAACTCGACGATAAATACATCCCTTACGCAAACGTAAGGCAGATCATATCCACGTCATCATCTGAGGCTTCACTGAAGCGTCAGATTATTGACATGCTTATCGATACCGAGTGGATAGATATAATTGAACATACAATCCCGCATCTTGACACTGCAATAAGAAATCCGGGCAGAGCAATTGAAGACGAGGAGCAGATCCTTCCTGTTGAACTTTCAAAGAAGATCAGCGACAAGTCCGTAAAGCACCTGGCTCAGCACACAAACCTTATAATGAAGGTTGAAGACGACAAGATTACCCCGGCTAAGCTGTTGAATGTTTATCACAATGAGACGATGCTCACTTATGAGAACAAGTTCATCAACACTTTGCTCAACAGACTTATCGCCTTCGTTGAAGTCAGATATGTTGCCCTGAGAGGCAGAAGCGGTATTTCACAGAACATCACTTTTGATTTCAAGACTACATTTGTAGACGAAGAAACAAAAGGAACAATAGACCTTAAAATCGAAACGAATGCTCCTCTCAGCAAGTCCGACGAAGAGACTGAAGAGCAGAGAAAAGCAAACATCCGTTTCAAGGAAAACTATGCGAGAGTCGAAAGAATCTACCACATGCTCCTGAGCTATGTGAACTCGGATTTCGGAAGAGCTCTAGGCAAAAACTTCGTCCGTCCGCCTGTTATCAGGACAAACGCACTTCTCAAGAACAAGGATCTGAGAGAGTGTCTGACGCTCTGGGAATACATAGTAGGCGACGAAAAGAGCGGAGTTACCCTCATAAGCAAGAACTTCACGGAACTTCCTTATGAAAATTATATAAGCGAATTCTACGATGTTGTTTCACTTCAGTACCAGAGTTTCTATTCCCATTTCATAGACAGAGACGAAAGAGGAAGAATCCTGAACGAAGAGGGCGGCACCGAATCGCAGCCCGACCTCAATGAACAGCTCCATGACAACGACGATCTCTTCTCTGTATATGACTACGAGAAAAAGAAGATGGTACCTGCCAGCGAAGCAAGTTCAAGAAGAAGACTCACTTCTTCTGAGAAGGCAATCCAGGAAGCACTGAGAATAGCAATTCTCGCTGACAACCAGCTCGAAAGAAAAGTATTTGCTGAAGAAGAAGCTGAAAGACTCAGCAGAGAAGCAGAGGCAGCAGCTCTCGAAGCAGCAAAGAAGAGACAGGAAGAAGAGAGAAAGAAAGCCGAAGAAGAGGCTCTCATCGCTTACCAGGAAAACCTCGAAAGAATCAGACAGGAAGAGGCTGCAAAGGCCAAAGCCGAAGAAGAGGCAAGACTCAAGGCAGAGGAGGAAGCAAGACTCAAAGCCGAAGAGGAAACCAAAGATATTCGCGAAAAAGCAGAGAAACTTGCTGCCGAAGAAGAAGCGGCAGAGACTGCAAGAAAACAGGAAAGATTCTCTATCGAAAATGTTGTTGCCGGACTGGCTGCTGAAGAGGCAACAAGAAGAAATACAGAAGAAAAAGAGCGCATAGCAGAAGAAGCAGCAAGAAAGAAAGAAGAAGACGCAGCAAGAGAAAAGGCAGAACACGAAGCGAGACGCAGAGAGCTTGAAGAAGCAAGACTCAGAGCTGAACGTGAAGCAAAGGCAAAGGCCGAAGAAGAAGCAAGAATCAAGGCTGAAGAAGAGGCTAAACGCAAAGCTGCAGAAGAGGCGAGACTCAAGGCCGAGGAAGAAGCCAGAATCAAAGCTGAAGAGGAAGCAAGACTTAAGGCCGAAGAAGAGGCAAGACTCAAAGCTGAAGAGGAAGCAAGACTTAAAGCTGAAGAAGAGGCAAGACTCAAAGCTGAAGAAGAGGCAAGACTCAAAGCTGAGGAAGAAGCCAGAATCAAGGCTGAAGAAGAAGCAAAGCGTAAAGCTGAAGAAGATAAACTCAGGGCAGAAGAGGAAGCCAGACTCAGGTCTGAAGAGATTCATCGCATGAGAGCGAGAATGATCAAGATAGGCGACATCGAAATCGATGAAGAAGAATTCGAAAAGCATACCGGTTATACAAGACATCAGTATGTTGCTCTGCCAAGAAAACTCAAGAAGAAAGTAGCAATGGAACTCAAAAAATCACTCGAAGGATAAGGATTGATTTACTATGACCAAAACCAAGAAAAAACCTGGAATCATATCTAAGATAGTGACAGTTTTGTCATATGTCGTGATGGCGGTTCTCATGGCAATCATCGTTATAGCAGTCATATCAAAAATCAATAATAAAGTACCGTCGCTGTTTGGTTATTCCGTACTCAAGATACAGACAGGAAGTATGGAAACAACACTTCCGACGGGCTCGTATATCGTCGTCAAAAAGACAGATCCGAAAGACGTCAAGGTCGGGGATATACTTACATTCTATTCAAGTGATCCAACCATTTCCGGAATGCCGAACACTCACAGGGTTATCGGAATAAGAACAGACGAAAACGGAAAACTTGTCTTCCAGACAAAGGGAGACAACAACGCAATCGAAGATAAATATCCTGCTAACGAAGACGATATGATAGGAGTTTATCAGACGAGGCTTGCTCTTGTTTCGACACTGTCAACTGCGTTCGGAGGAAACGGAACAATCGTTGTCATTATCCTTGGTGTTGTTGCCATCGGATGCATATGGATGGCCATCAGCATGCTGAGAGACAAAGGTGACGACGAGGAAGAAGAAAACAAAGAAGAAAAACCGACAATCACAATCACCGAAGAGGACATTAAAAAATATTTAGAGGAAAAGGCGCGTTCCGAGGAGCAGAAAAAAGCAGAATCCGAAGAAAGTGTAGAAAAAACCGATGAGTAAAAAAGACAAAGATAAGAAGAAAAATGCCCCCGAGAAGAACCCCAACGGCGGAGTTCCTCTGGCGCTGAAAGTAGTTATTTTTGTAATTACTATTCTGCTTACTGTATCTGTATTGTACACATTTGTAGGTCTTGAACCATTCCTGCAGGATGCCGCAATTGTAAACGCCGAAGCCAAGATTATTGACATGGGTTACAAAGTTGAAACATTCTTTGCAAAACATTACGATAATCTTTATGAAGTCGGAAAGAAGCTCGAGGGAGCCGAGGACGAAGAGGCAGTCCGCGAAATCGTCTCCTCATACATAGGAGTCGACTATTTCGGAAATCTCAGATATTTCAACAAGAGCAAGGTATATACCGCTGACGGAATTGAGATAGAAGTTGCAAGTGACGAAGATTATCTGCCGCTCATAGAGGCGTCAAAATCCCAGACGAAGAGCTGTACACAGATATTCAGGGACAAAACATATAACGAGATCTGCGTAGCTTTCTACATTCCCGTAAAAGGAAGCCAGGTAATTGACGGTATTGGATCAATTATACGCAGAAGCGAAGTTGCGGATCTGAGCAATATAATTGAAAATGAATATTCATTCATTGCCGTCATGGAGTCGACAAGCGGAAAAGTTATGACTTCGACTTACAAGACAAACGATTTCTCGCTTGGAACCAATTTCTTTCAAGCAATGGAATCAAAAGTTGCCGACGCATCAAAATACGGAAAACTCTATCAGGCAATCACAAGCAAGTCGGTAAGCAATACCGAGGTTGTATTCAAGGAAGGTCCTTATGTTGTATCCTCATTTGTGCTTGCCATTTCGGACAACACTTATACTTTGGTCGGAGTTGCTCCGAGAAGTCTGCTCGTAACACAGGAATATTCGTTCATTGTTGAGATGCTTGTCATTTCAATCATAGCAATATTCTTCCTTATGATATGCATCTTCCTCATACTGAAGATGAACAAGGCAAGACAGGCTCAGACAGAACTTGTACTCACGCACTATGTTGAAATCGGCTGTCCTAACGGAAAGAAATTCTTCGATGAAGCAGAGAAGATACTCAACTCCAACAGAACAAAAGACTACTGTGCAATATATTTTGAAGTCGCTCAGTTCCAGTTTATTTCAGATAAACTCGGCGGCGACAGAACCAATGAATTGCTGAAGCATATAGGCACACTTGCAAAGAACCTCGCCACAAACACCGGTTACTACGGATATGACCAGCAGGGCAGATTCTATGTGCTCAGGGAATTCGGTGGTGAAAAGAGCCTGAGAAGTGCCGTTCAGGTCTTCACAATGCTCGCAAACAAGACAAATGCAACTGAAGGTACCGACATTACTTTGTCAATAGGAACAGGTGTATGTTCCACAGTTGCAGCTGGCAGAGTTCAGATTTCAGTTCTGATGGAAAACGCAAAGATTGCGTTCAGAACAATAAAGAAACTCGGAGATATAGCGTTCTATTCAGCAAACACAGACAAGAAACTAAAGCACGACGCAGATATCGAAGCGAGAATGGAAAAGGCTCTGGCAGACGGAGAATTCGTGCCGTTCTTCCAGCCCAAATACAACTATCATACGGATAAGGTTCACTCCGCAGAAGCACTGGTAAGATGGTACAATCCGGAGAAGAATATCTACACGTTCCCATTCGAGTTCATTGAACTATTCGAAAAGAACGGATTCATCAAAAAACTCGACCACAACGTATATATCCAGGTTTGCGAATTCATTCGTGCATCGCTTGACAAAGGCGATCCTGTCGTACCTATTTCGGTCAACGTATCACGTGTTACGGCTATTGAAAACGACTTCCTTGATTTCTATGTAAGAAACAAGAAGAAATATGCAATCCCGAATGATTTGCTCTGTATAGAGTTCACAGAGTCCTTCGCAATCGAAAACTACGATATAATCGAAAACCTCGTTGAAGAACTCCACAAGAACGGAATCAAGTGTTCGCTTGACGACTTCGGTTCAGGTTACTCATCATTCAACATTCTGAAGAACGTTCCTATGGACGAACTTAAGATGGATATCCTCTTCCTTAAAGAAGGTGTGGATAAGAAGCGTGACGAAGTACTTGCCAGAACAGTTGTTGAACTTGCAAAGAGATTTAACATGCTCGTTGTTCAGGAAGGTGTTGAAACACCTGTTCAGTTCGACTATGTCAAGTCTCTCGGAGTTGACGTAATTCAGGGTTACTACTTCGCAAAACCGATTTCAGCTGATGAATTCAACTTGTTCATCAAGTCGAATACATCAATCAAAATCAAAGGTGGACAATAATAACAATATGTGGCGCGGCCTTAAGGTTTGCGCCACATTGCAAATAATGGTACAAAAATGAAGCCAAAGCGGTCAGATTCAATTGCTTTGGAGATGGTCTTATGATATAATTAATTGCTAATATATTAATTATTCAGCGATTTTTACTCGGAGGATAGCTTAGTTGTCAGGTAAAAAATTGAAGGAAAATCCTCAGTACAAGGAAGAGGATTACAGAGCAGAAAAGAAGAACAGCGAAAAGGACAGGCCGAAAAAACAGTCTTCGGAATTGTCAAAGATTCTGTGCTCAGTACTTTTGTCTGCACTCGCCGTATTTATTTTCATTTGTTACATTCAGCCCAGTTTCGCGGGCGCATTCGGCGTATGGTTCAAAAACATATCTTTAGGGTCACTGGGAGGAGCAGCGTTCATTATTCCGGTGTTCCTGCTTCTGCATGCCATCATGCACAAGAGAAATGTTCAGAACGGTTCCCATTACTATAAATGGGCATTTACTGTCGGAATAATTCTCACTGCGTCCATGTTCATTCATACGGTTGTTTACGGAACAAACAACAGCCTTTCATGGAATGAACTCTGGGAGACAGGTAAAAATGCAACCAGCGGAGGCGGCATAGGAGGAGGAGCAGCTCAGCTTCTCAATAAAGTCATAGGCCCTGCCGGTGTCATCATATTCACCGTAATCATTCTTGCAATACTAATCATTCTTTTCCTTGACATAACTCCGTCCAAGATTGTAGAAAGAATAAAATTCTACATGATAAGAACTCAGGAGAAGAGAGCTGAAAGAGAAAAGATCAAAGACGATGCAAGAAAAGAACAGATAAGACAGAATGCTTCAAGACAAGCTGAACAGCAAAGCAGCCAGAATGCTTCCCAGAACAGAGCAGACATAGACGAAGATCTTTTCAGGGACGAAAGACATCATAATAAACCTCTCAAGAGAAGAGACGACGAAATATATGTTCCGGATTATTCAAAGGACGAATCAAAGAACAGGAAGATAGAGACACTTGAAGTTGTTCCGGTTGAAGACACATCCGACAACACATACACAGATCTGTCAAAGATTTTTGATCAGCCTGAAAACAAGATGGTTGAAAAGAAATTTGCAAACAAACCTAAAATTGACACATCCGAGACAGAACTCAGGCAGGCTGAGACGGCTCTCAGGGTTCCGAAGAAAAAGGGAGCACCTGAAGTATCTCCCGTCAATGAAAAGACTGAACCGGATGTTCCAAAAGACCAGAATGCTTACCAGTATCCTCCGGTTGAACTGCTTGAATCCAAATTCAGTGCCGAGTCATCAAATGCTGCTGAAGAAGAAGTCAGGTATGTAACTGAAAAACTCGAGAAGACCCTTGCTGTTTACGGCGTAAACGTAAAGGTTGTGGGCTATTCAAGAGGACCTGCCATCACAAGATACGAAGTCGCACTTGAAGAAGGAACAAGAGTCAACAAGATTTCAACACTTGCAGACGAACTTGCATACGCACTGGCAACTCAGGGCATCATCATAGAAGGCGTTGTTGAAGGAAAGAGCGCCATAGGAATTGAAGTTCCGAACAAGAAGAAGGCAATAGTATACCTAAGAGACCTAATAGACGACGATGACTTCAGGAATGCACCGAGTCTTGTATGGAGCTCCATCGGTATGGACGTTGCAGGTAAGAAGAGATACCTTGACATCGCCAAAATGCCTCACCTGCTCGTTGCAGGTGCTACCGGTATGGGTAAGTCGGTTTGCATCAACAGCTTCATCATAAGCATCCTGTATAAGTCCAAACCTGAAGAAGTAAAGCTCATCCTTATAGACCCGAAGAAGGTTGAATTCAGTATGTACAAAGAGATGCCTCACCTCCTGGTGCCGGTTATCTCTGATCCTAAAAAAGCCGCAGGCGCACTGCACTGGGCTACACAGGAAATGGACAGACGTTTTGAGATACTCGAAGCTACAAAGGTCAGAAACCTCGACGAGTACCATGAAGCAGTTATAGGCAAACCTGAGATGGAATATCTTCCGAGAATCGTCATTATCATCGACGAGCTTGCCGATCTCATGCAGACAGCGGGCAAGGAAGTTGAAGGATACATCTGCCGTATTGCCCAGAAGGCGAGAGCTGCAGGAATGCACCTTGTAATCGGTACACAGAGACCTAGCGTTGACGTTGTTACAGGTCTGATCAAGGCGAACGTTCCGTCAAGAATTGCTTGTAAAGTTGCTTCAAACGTAGACTCCAGAACAATCCTCGACAGAGCAGGCGCAGAAAAACTGCTCGGACAGGGCGACATGCTCTTCCTGCCCGTAGGTGCAATGAAGCCTATAAGAATCCAGGGCTCATTTGTATCAAACGACGAAGTCGTAAAAGTGGTCGACTTCATCAAGGCACAGAGAAGCGTTCAGACTGACGACAGCATTATGGCGCAGATTAACAAGAATGCAGAACTTGCGGACAGCGGTTCAAAGGGCGGCGGCTCAGTAAATGCAGGAGCTGTTCAGGGTTCTTCAAGCAAAGAAGACGACATCATGCTCGACAAGGCAATCGAAGTTGCATTTGAGGCAGACAAGATTTCAACATCACTGCTCCAGAGAAAACTCTCTCTTGGATTCGGAAGAGCAGCCAAGCTCATAGACATCATGGAAGAAAGAGGAATCGTAGGTCCTCCGGAAGGTCAGAAACCAAGACAGATACTCATTACCAAAGAAGAATATTACCAAATGAAGATGAATCGTGAAGAGAATACAGAAAGCGAGGACGAAGAATAATGGGAAAACTAATTGCGATTGATGGTCTTGACGGGTCAGGAAAGCACACTCAGTGTCAGATGCTTCTCGAAACTCTTCAGGAGCAGGGCAGAAATGTAAAGCTCCTTTCTTTCCCGAAATACGACAGTGAAAGTTCAAGCCTCGTAAAGATGTATCTCAGAGGGGATTTCGGAACAAATCCGAATGACGTTAATCCTTATGCTGCTTCGTCTTTCTATGCAGTAGACAGATATGCCGACTACAAGATGAACTGGAAAGAGTTCTATGAGGAAGAGGACAGCGTAATCATCGCCGACAGATATACAACGGCAAACGCAGTTCACCAGCTTGCTAAACTCAACCACAACTACTGGGAGCCTTTTCTCAGCTGGCTGTTCGACTTTGAATACGTAAAGCTCGG
>CADAXH010000029.1:11574-12312 GCA_902791785.1 uncultured Ruminococcus sp.
GAAATATCCCAGAGACTCGTAAACAGCAGAGCACAGCAGACAGGAAGAAAAACGGATATCCACGAAAAGGATCCGAACTATATCAACAACTGCTACAACGCAGCAAAATACACAGCCGACAACTACGGCTGGAAGAGAATCACGTGTTTCTCGGGGAAAGAGCCACTCTCTCCCGAAAGAATACATGCGGAAGTTGAGAAGGCAGTCACATACCTTCTTGACGTGAACGGGTGATATATATGTCAAAGAAAGTACTTGTGTTTTTCGCAGACGGATGCGAAGAAATAGAGGCGCTGGCTCCTGTAGATATGCTCAGAAGAGCGGGAGCTGACGTTACAATAGTCGGAGTCAGAGGAAAGACTCAGGTAAGTTCTCACGGAATTAGCGTCAATACTGACGTAGCTCTGTCTGAACTCGGAACGGAAAAGGATTTTGATATGATAGTCCTTCCCGGCGGAATTCCGGGAACAAACCATCTCGACGCTTCAGAAGAAGTTGACAGATACATAAAAAGAGCTGTTGAAGAGGGCAAATTCATAGGCGCAATATGCGCTGCTCCTTCAATTGTACTTGGTTCAAGAAACCTTCTTGACCACAAAAAGGCAACATGCTATCCGGGAATGGAACCCGGAATGAAGGGACACATTCCGACAGACAAAAAAGTTGTAGTCGACGGAAAAATCATAACTGCAGCAGGCGTCGGTGTATCAGTTGAATTCGGACTGACTCTTGTAGGTG
>CADAXH010000030.1 GCA_902791785.1 uncultured Ruminococcus sp.
TTTTTTTCTTATTTACGTGATCTGTGTCTGAATTCAGATCTACGCTTTGCTCTCATTTCCGACTGTTCTTCTTTTTTCAGAACAGATTGGTAGTAATCGGCAAAGATTCTTTTTCCTTCTTCACGGATGTTTATTGCCGCATTTTCATCTCTGTCATGCATAACTCCACAATTCGGACAAACCCATTTTCTGTCTTCGAGCTTAATATCAGAATTACAGAATCCGCAGCAGTGGCACTTTTTTGTGCTCGGATAGTACTTGCCCACTTTGATAAGTATTGATCCTTTGTCTCTTAATATGTTTTCAAGTATAACCCTGAACTGACCGAACCCATTGTCATGTAATTTTTTGCCGAGTTTCAGACATTGGGCCATTCCTCTCAAATCAATATCTTCTACAGCTATTGCGTCGTTTTCCTGTGATAATCTCAATGCCTCCTTGTTTATGTAATCCTTTCTCTGATTGCGGGTTTTTAATCCAATCTTTTGCACTTTTGACAATTGTTCTTTGTAATTGGATGATCCTTTTTGCATATGAGACAGTTTTCTCATTTCTCGTCCCAGTTTCTCTTGGGTTCTTAAGTAGAAATGCGGGTAGTTGGCTTTCCTGCCTTCACTATCTACGTAAAAACTTTCTTGTGAATAATCCAGTCCGAGTACTTTGATATTATCAAGTACATCCCTGTCACCATTTTGTACTGCTTGCTGTAAATCAATATTTCTTTCGGCTATGCATTCATATTCTATCGATGCATATATTTGTCCATTGGATTCCATGCTTATTGTTACATTCCCTATCTTTGCGTCTTCAGGGAATGGTCTGTGCACTATCAATTCAATTCCATCTTTAATTTTTGGAAGATACAGCTTGTTTTTTTCCATCCTGATGGTGGCTTGTTTCAATTTATTTTTTTTGTTCGGATATTGACAGTTTGTTGTGTATGAATTATATCCATGAGTTTTTGAATGGAAACTTGGCATTCCTTTTAATCCTCGGAACGTTAGTTTTTCCGTGCCCGATTTGTCTCTTCTCAGTGCTCTTTTGGTATAACTCTTATGATCGCATTCATTATTGAAGTGGTCAATCGCCTTTTCAAATGAAATTTTTGCATTCGCCAGTCCAAGTGCGTCTACCTCTTTGAGATATGAATGCTCTTTTTTGAACATTGTTATCTCGGGAAGTTTCATTTTGGGTATTCTCTCTCCGCCTGTGTATCCTGTTTCCTCCAATTTATTGTACAGCCAGTCAACATACAAGTTATACACTTTACGATTGCATCCGAAATTCTGCATGAAAAAACTACGGGTCTCTTCTGCTAAGGCTCGCTGGCTTACTGCATATTTCTCTGCTTTTCGTATTGTTACTTGTTCTGTCATTTTTCTCCCTGATGTTCTATGTATTTCTGTATTATCTCCAATGGTGCTCCACCCGTTGTCATAAGACAAAACGACCTACTCCAAAACATTTCTTCCCAGAGTTTTTTGCGTATCTCAGGATGTTCTTTTTTGACAAGTCGGCTGCTTGCTGATTTATAACTGTTAATAAAGTGTGTCAATTCGCTTTTAGGTTCTGCTCTAAATAACACATGTACATGATCGTTATCATGATTCCATTCCTCAATCGTGATTTTGTATTCTCTTCCTATGTTTTCAAACATTTCTCGTAGTCGTTTTGAAATTGTGTCATTTATTACTTTCCTTCGATATTTTACTACCAATATAAGATGATAATGTAGTGCGAACACTGAATGATTATTGTTGTACAATTTCATAGCTTTCTCCAATAAACTCGCTTTATTACTACCGATAATTATACAACTTTGTATTTTTAATCTCAATATCTTGAGTTGTTTTTCTTGTGTGTTTCGTAATCCTTTTTGCACTCTTTTTCACAATTCATCTCGCCTCCTATAGAGGAGGGAGACTTCTTGCTGAGTGCTTGTTAAAACATGATGGAACAAGACTTCCAGAAAAGATTACAAAATATTTACAAGGCGACATATGGGAATTAAGGCCTGGATCTAATCGAGTTATGTATTTCTACTTTAAAAATGATACTTATGTGTTACTTCATATGTTTAAAAAGAAGACACAAAAAACTCCTAAATCCGAAATTGAAAAAGCAATAAAAGAATGTAATGATTATAAAGAAAGAAATGGAGGTAAATAATCATGAGAACATGGGAAGATTTTAAAAAGAACGCAAAAAGTATTGATTCAAGTGTTAAAGAAGACATTGAGGAAATGGAAACACTTGCTTTAATTGTTAGTGCTATAATTGAAAAACGTAATGAACTTGGATATTCTCAAAGAGAACTTGCTGAAATATGTGGCTTACCTCACTCAAGTGTAGCAAGAATTGAAGCATGTACAGTAAAACCAAAAGTAGAAACAATAATAAAAATAATGAAACCTCTAGGTTTAACTTTATCAGTTGTTGCATTATAAAAATTAAGAATAATTTGAAATAGAAAAAAATAGTAAAGGTAATCACCAGAGTGATCACCTAATTGCATTATAAAGCAAATAAACTAGGATAGGAGAAAAGCACTATCTACGTATGACAAAGGTCACCCTATATCGGTTCAAGCTGACGGAAAGTCAGCTTTGCGTAGCGATCAACATCCTGAACGATTACCGAAAGAAACATCAACCGTCAAAGGAATTGAATGATCTGATTCTGAAACTGATTGACATATTGGAAAAGTCATAATCAATTTAATTGCATCATTTGGACGTATTCTGCACATAATCAAATCGGATATATGCAGAATATGTCCTTTTTCTATTGGCTTTCTGCACATATTGTGCTAATATATATGCAGTAAAGGGGTGAGAATAATGAGAAAGTTTGATTACGGTTTTTTGGATAACGGTCTGTTGCCCGCCAATCTGGTTGACATAACCGGCGGTATTTATTCTCTTCGAACTGCTGCCGGGATAAGGAAGGCTGAATTCCGCACAGTCTTTTCAGAATTGGAATCGGTTGCAAAAGTTCAGTCCGTTAAAAGCTCAAATGCCATAGAAGGGATCATTACAAGCGATAAACGTATTGCCGAAATAGTCAATCACAGCAGTGCGCCGCTTAATCACGATGAGGCTGAAATTGCCGGATACCGCGATGCTTTGAATATGATTCATACCGGCTATGATCATATCTCATTCAGAACTCAGGATATCCTTCTCTTGCATGAGACTATGATGTCTCCGTCGGGCGATGAACTTGCCGGCAAATATAAAGTTACAGATAACGTAATTGTAGAAATCGACACGGAAGGAAACCGGCGCGTCCGTTTTCGCCCGGTCCCCGCAAACGAGACAGAAGCCGCCATGGAGCAACTGGAACTGGCGTATCTCGACGCTTGCTCAAATTCAAATATCAATCAGCTTCTGCTGATCCCGTGCGTGATACTGGACTTTTTATGTATTCATCCTTTCCGTGACGGGAACGGGAGAATGTCAAGATTGCTGTCACTCCTGCTTCTATACAAAAACGGTTTCGACGCCGGAAAATATATTTCATTTGAGGAACAAATCAACAAATACAAAGATCTTTACTATGATGCTTTGCAACGTTCTTCGTCCGGCTGGGAATCAAACAAAAACGACTACTATCCGTTTATACAGAATTTCCTTTCAACTCTGTATATGTGCTACAAAGAACTCGATAAGCGTTTCGCTGTTGTTAACGGTAACAGAGTAACGAAAACAGCGCGAATCGAGGCTACGGTTCTCGGAAGTCTGCTCCCCATCTCAAAATCAGAGATATGCGCAATACACCCGGATATCAGCCCGACAACCGTTGAGGCGGTCCTTGGAAAAATGATCAAAAACGGGCAGATAAAGCGAATCGGTTCCTCAAAAGGGGCAAGGTATATCCGAAAAGAATAATTATAGTGAACTACTCGGCTATTGAATAACCGAGCATCCAGAGCCCGGCACACTTGTGTTTTTCGGTAACAAAAAGCACCGCCGAAGCGGTGCCTTAAAATCGAAAAAAAAAACGATTCAATAAAAATGGCATGTAGAGACACAGGCAATAAAACAAAACGTGTATAAGCTTTAAAGAAAAACATGTGTTTTTTTTGCAAATTCAAAAAAAGCTTAAACATTGTGCAAAAATTGTGCATTTTTTAAACGCCGATTATTCAGTCATAGGCTGTCTTTTCGGCGTTTTTCTGTCTTCTTTACTGCCAAAGATGGGATTTTACATTAAAATAGGTATCTCGTCAACAAAAAATTGCATATTTTGGGGGTATCTGTTCGACGTTTTTTGCATATTTTTCGGAATTGTAGCATCATGTGTGTAGTAGTCAAGAAAAGTAGACACAAAAACTGTTATGCATATGGGATCATTTCCCACTAATAAAAAGCATACCAGTCCAAAAAACTGATCTCTTGTGATTATTTTACAGACTTCTACATAAATAAGGGCGAAATGAGAGTTTTCACTATTGATTTGAATAATTACATGTGCCAAAATAATAGATGAAAATATACGAGGGAGGACTCCAGAAATGAGACTCGGAATAGGCCTGTATCGTCACATGCTCAAACCGGATTATTATCAGTTCGCAAAGCAATGCGGTTGTACTCATCTTATCATACATCTTGCAAATTACTATAACAGCGATGACAACGTAGTAACTGCAACTGATGAAAAAAGCAATTACGGAAACTCATTTGAACACGACAGAATCTGGGAGCTTGACAGTCTATTATCCATAAAGAAAGAAGCAGCTGTGTACGGACTTGAAATATATGGAATTGAGAATTTCAGCCCCGCAGACTGGTATGATGTACTGCTTGCAGGCCCGAAACGCGACGAACAAATAGAAAATCTAAAAAGAATAATAACGAATGTCGGAAAAGCAGGAATAAAATCCTTTGGTTACAACTTCAGCCTGGCAGGCGTTTGGGGACACCAGAAAAAACGAGCAGCAAGAGGAAATGCAGTAAGCACATGTTTTGACGCTTCACTGCTTGATATTGATTCACCAATACCTAATGGTCAGGTTTGGAACATGACATATGCTCCTTCTGACGGAGGCTTCATGGCTCCTGTCACTCATGAGGAGATATGGAACAGACTGAAGTACTTCCTTGACAAAATCCTTCCCTCAGCTGAAGAAGCCGGTGTTGAAATGGCCTTGCACCCCGATGATCCTCCCATGCCGACGTTGCGTGGAACACCAAGAGTCGTCTACAGACCGGAATTTTATCAAAAACTCATAGATCTGAATCCAAGTCCGTCCAACAAACTGGAATTGTGTCTAGGAAGTCTGCAGGAGATGGAATCGGATAAACCGATATATGACTATCTGGAACAATATCTTGCCCAGGACAAGGTAAGCTACATTCACTTCCGCAATGTCAAAGGAAAAGTGCCATGTTACGATGAAGTTTTTGTGGATGAAGGAGACATAGATATGTTCCGGGTACTGAAAATACTGAAGAATTACAATTATGACGGTGTTCTTATTCCCGATCACACTCCTCTCATGACTTGTGGCGCACCTTGGCACGCAGGAATGGCTTATGCACTTGGATTCATGAAAGCGGCAATCGGAATGCTGGAAAAAAACAACAATCAATGATAGGAGAATTGCATGAACGATTTTTTTAAGAATGCATTTGATCTTTCAAATCAGGTGGCATTGGTTACAGGCGGAGGAAGCGGACTCGGCTACTCCATAGCAAAATGCCTTTCATCTGCAGGAGCACAGGTTATAATCACGGGAAGGCGTGAAGATGTTCTGAAACAGGCGTGTGATGAACTCGGAAACGGCGTCACCTATATGGTTTACGATGTGACTGATACAGACAACGCCAAAGGATTCATAGATAGAATAGTATCCGAGTACGGTAGCATTGACATACTGATCAACAATGCCGGGCGTCATTGCAAAAAACAAGTGGATGACATGACTGTTCAGGATTTCAGAGACATTATGGATGTTCACCTTTATGGTTCTTTTGCCCTGTCACAGGCAGCAATACCATATATGCGTCAGAAAAAGAGCGGAAGCATTGTCTTCATTTCCTCAATGTCTGCTTTTCTCGGTATGACACAGGTAAGCGCATACGGTTCTGCCAAATCAGCCCTTCTGGGACTTACAAGATGCCTGGCCGGAGACATTTCAAAAGATGGAATACGAGTAAATGCCATAGCCCCCGGATTCATAGACACACCAATGTTCCACAAGGCTGTTGACTCGGATCTTCCCCGCCAGCAGAAAATACTCGGTCACACTCCTATGAATCGTTACGGATCCCCGGATGACATAGGATGGGCAGCTGTTTATCTTTGTTCTCCTGCGGCAGGTTTTGTCAATGGAACATGCATAACTGTTGATGGCGGATGCTCTATAGGATTCTGATCGGACTGGAGGAATTATTGTATATGGAACTTTGGAATAGTGATTATGAAATGTTTAAATTGATGAAGGAAAAACTGTACACCCCTGTTGTCGGAGATATTCTGGACAGGATGGGGTATTCTCACCAGTTTCTTCCCGCAGAAATCCGCCCATTGGCATCAATGGTGCCTGTGAGCGCATATGCAAACGGGAATGAACCGGACAACAGATTGAAACTTGCAGGATTTGCTTGTCCTGTTCTCGAAAATGATATTTATGAGGCTCCGGAAAAGCCCTTTGGATTATTGACAGAAGCCCTTGATCAACTGCTTCCAAACGATGTTTTCATGGCAACCGGTGCTCACAACAGTGCTCTGTGGGGCGAGCTTTTGACCACTACTGCAAAAGTAAGAAAAGCAGCAGGTGCTGTACTTGACGGATACACAAGAGACACTCCCCAGGTAATCGGATTGAACTGGCCGGTATTTGCACGGGCATGCTGGGCGCAGGATTCAAGCATAAGGACTTATGTATGCGATTATCGCTGTACCATTGAAATCGGACAAGTTACAATTCACAACGGAGATATCGTTTTCGGAGATATAGACGGAGTATTGATTATACCCAGAGAAATACACAAAGAAGTTCTTGAAAATGCTTTGGAAAAAGCAATGGGAGAGAAAAAAGTCCGCAAAGCCATAGAAGATGGTATGTCTTCAACTGACGCTTTTGCCAAATTTGGCATTCTTTGAAACAGAATAAGCAATTGAAATCGGAGAGAACAAATGAGTATTGAAACAGGATATATGACAATTCCGGGCGTCAGACCGAATTTGACGGATCCCCTTCCGAAATTCATGAGGATGAGCGGATTCAAAATGTTTAATACAAAAGGTAATTTTCCGGAAGAAGTAAAGAAAGATCTCGGCGCATGTACCCGCACACTTCCTTACAGGGTTCAGGACAGATACACTTCCGACAGAAAACCGATAAAAATCAAGACCGTAACGCTCGAAAATGAGTACCTTAAAGCGGTATTTACACCGGAGTACGGAGGAAAGCTCTGGTCGCTTTACGACAAAGTGAACAATCGTGATCTGCTTATGGCAAATCCGGTTCTGCAGCCCCGTAATCTGGCCATAAGAAATGCATGGACGTCAGGCGGCATTGAGTGGAACTTCGGTTCTCTTGGCCACACATATTTCACATGTGACGATGTGTTCTGTGCAGTCATGGAGCACAATGGGGAAAAATTCATCCGCATTTACGAATTTGAGCGCGCAAAGGAATGCGTTTTCCAGATAGATTTCATCCTTCCGGAAAAATCTCATTGCCTGTACTCTCATGTAAAGGTTACAAATCCGAATAAAACCGATACAACCACTTACTGGTGGACCAATGTCGCCGTTCCGGAGGACGGGAAAACCCGTGTTCTGTCATCTTCTGAAAAAGTAATTGCTGTTTGCGGAGGAGATCTCACATACGAAAAACTTCCATATCTGTCAATTATGGAAGGAGATCTTTCATATCCAATAAATGCAACACGCAGTTTCGACTACTTCTTCCAACCCGAAGAAAATGTTATAACGACATGGGAAGGTGCTGTTGACAAAGACGGATATGCTTTTTATGACAGATCCACAAATCCGCTTATTTATCACAAGATGTTCTGCTGGGGCAACCATAGAGGCGGCAAACGCTGGCAGCAGTATCTCTCCGACGACGTGCACGGGGACTACATTGAACTGCAGGCAGGGTTTGCAAGAAGCCAGATGCATGACAAGCTGTTCCCTGCCAATTCATCGATTGAATGGACCCAGTGTTTCGGAGGCACACATGTTTTACCCGAGTCAGTTCACAATGTCGATCTGCACATGGCAAACATCACATTCGGCAACCACGTGGATGAACTCATACCGGAAGACGAATTGCTGAAAGCCGATGAAATGTTTAAATTACTTGCACTTGAGAAAACAAAGGAGAGCGACATCGTCCACTTCGGAAGCGGATGGGGCGCACTTGAAACAATTCGTGAAGAAAAGGTAAAAGACATAAAACTGCCTGAGAATCTCTGCTTTCCGGCAAGTTCTTTATCTGATGAACAAAAGCCATGGCTTGAACTGCTTGAAAAAGGAAACATGACCAAGGACGAACCGGGTGTTATTCCGCCTTCATGGATGACTTCGGAAAAATGGATGTCTTTGATTGAAAATGGTCTTGATAATAAAGATGCTGACAACTGGCTGACATATCTTCACTACGGCAATATGCTGTTTGAATACTGGGACAACACAGACACAGCTGAAAAAGTCATTGACTGGAAGAAGGCAGATGAGTATGAAACACGTGCAGAAAAAGCCTGGATTCATTCCGATGAACTTTGTCCCAATGTCTTTGCAAAGCGCAACCTTGCAGTCTTGTATAAGCTGAAAGGCGACTGCGACAAAGCAGAAAAATACTATGACGAACTGTTTGAATTGCCCGAATCGGTTTCAGACTTTGCTTTTGCAGCTGAATACCTGGCATTTTTAAACGGAAACAAAAAATATGAAAAGGCATTGTCTCTGTACAAAAAGCTCCCGAAAGACATTCAGAACTGTGACAGAGTGACATTGTGCTATGCTTTGAGCTCTCTGAAACTTAACATGCCTGAACAAATATCCTATATATTTGACAGGGACTTTGCAGCCATCAGAGAAGGTGAAACGAGTTTGTCCGATTACTGGTCTGAGTACCACGCAAGACTTCTTGCAAAAGAGCGCGAAATTGTTTATGAAGAGCACGAGAAGGAACTGATCGGAGAAGCAGAAGACAAATTCCCTCCACCGCACAAAATAGATTTCAGAATGAGCTACAACAAAAATCTGAAATACAGGACAACAGAATAGCGAAAAACAGGCCGCTCAGAACCTCTGCAAATGAGGCGATAAACGGCCTGTTATCTTACATATTCAATGTATTGCTGTTACTTTTGTCCGTAGCTGGCACCGGGACCATGTTTTCCGAAATAGTGTTTATCCAGGATGTATTGTTTCATTTCTGCGTCTTTGTTCAGCAGCAGGGTTTTCAGATCAATTTCTGCCACCTTGTCCAGAACGACGGCATTGTAAACAGCTTTATCAGCATTACTGCCCCATGAAAACGGGCCGTGGTTCTTAACAATAATTCCGGGGATAGACATTACGTCATATCCTCTTTTTTCTATTTCCTCAATAATCACTTTTCCGGTGTTCAGTTCGTAATCTGATTCAACTTCTTCTTTTGTCAGTTCTCTTGTGCACGGGATGTCTCCGTAAAAGCAGTCTGCATGAGTCGTTCCCAATGCCGGAATATCCATGCCTGCTTGCGCGAAAGCAACCGCATTAGTCGAGTGGGTGTGAGCAACGCCTCCAATCTGAGGGTATTTCCTGTACAATTCCAGGTGAGTGTCCAGATCCGACGAAGGTTTGTATCCGCCTTCCACGACTTTTCCCGTTTCAAGACTGACAACGACCATGTCATCTGCTTTCAAGAATGCATAATCAACCCCGGAAGGTTTTATTACAACAAGGCCTTTATCCCTGTCGATTTCGGAAACATTTCCCCATGTATATATTACAAGACCTTTTTTACCAGCTCCAGATTGGCTTCCAATACTCTTTGCTTAATTTCTTCTAACATTCTTTCTCTCTATTTCAATCCTTTCACGGATTATTCTGTTTCGTTTTTTCCCTGCCTCTGTCAGGCCTGCTTAATCCTGAAAACTCTCACATGATCAACAAGGAAAGTGTCTCCCACTTCTGCCGCCTCAAAAGCTTCATTCATGGGGCGGTGATTTTCTTTTCTGTAGCCCAGAGCTTCAGTTGAAATCAGAAGAAATTCCGGTGTGGCTGACACAAACTGGTTAATCCTTCCGTCCTCTTTTCCGTCCACATAGAAAACATACTCATTCTCTGTCCAGAGCATGCCGAAAGTATGGAATTCATCAATGGAATCTATGTCACCTCCGCCTACACGGGCATTTTTCATGTCCTGTCCGTATCCGCCGGTAAAAACGTTGTGAGGAACAACATTTCCCGGCCTGAATGATTCCATGATATCCACTTCACTTCCGGATATTTTAGGATCCAGACTTGAACCTATTATCGGGGACTGCATCCAGAATGCACTCCACCAGCCCTTCATTTTCTGCAGTCTGCAGCGGCATTCGAAGTATCCGTATTTCCATGTGGCCTTGTTTTCGTGCAGCTTTCCGATCTGCCACTGAAGGTGGTCTTTTCCAAATGTCGTCTGTTTGACCGGTTCATCCATGAAATTGTACCCTGTCTGAAGCTGGGAACAGACAACATCTCCGTTTTCTTCAAAAATTGAAAAAACCGCACATCCGTTTTCAACTCTGACGCCCTTGTCGGTCCACGAAGGATGCCTCTTGCCCATCATGCATAGTCTGTAGTCCCATTTGGTGGTATCCAGTTCACTTCCGTCAAACTCATCCGACCACTCAAGTTCAAAATCATATCCGTCCGGAAGATAACTCGGTGCGTGGTTCTTCACTTTATATTCTTTCATATAGAAATGGTCTCCTGTAACAGCTTTTTAAAAGTATAATGTGTTGTTTCATGTTTTTCGCTTACGTCACAATTTGCTTTCCTTGTTAA
>CADAXH010000031.1 GCA_902791785.1 uncultured Ruminococcus sp.
GTAATGATTCTGGATGAGGCAACTTCTTCAATAGATACCCGTACAGAGGCAATTGTCCAGAAGGGTATGGATGCATTGATGGAAGGAAGAACTGTGTTCGTAATTGCACACAGACTATCGACAGTAAGGAATTCAAATGTTATAATAGTACTGGATCACGGAAGAATCATTGAGCGTGGAACTCATGAACAGCTGCTTGAGCAGAAGGGAACATACTGGCAGCTGTACACAGGCGCTTTCGAACTTGAATGAATGGAGGAAGAATCATGGAAAGTGTTATTAGTCATGCTAATGAAAAAGCAGTTTGGTATTCAAGAGAAGACAAAATAATGTCATTTCACTTTATAGCAAATTACACCAAAAAGGTTTTCAAAACTTCAATTGACATGTTCAGATTCGTCCTGGGCATGATTGATTTGGGTTTTCGCTTGACGTAAAAAAACAAAAAGCAGGGGCTGTTCAACGACAGCCCCGATTCTTTACTCTACGAATTTTTTTCTTATTTTTTCCATTGTTTCATCTGAAACTCCGGTTTTTCTTATATATTCAACTACACTTCCGTATGTGTTTTCAAGGTAATCTATAAGTCCTAGCATCGCGTCAGCAGGAGTGACGTAAAAGTCATAATTCATCGGTGGAAGGGTATCATAAACAGGTTCCAGGTATATCTGGCTTACGCAGTAATCTGCAGCTATATCTTCGCGGCTGACTCCTGCGATTGACAGTATAAGCAGCGTCAGCAGACCTGTTCTGTCTTTTCCGGTTGTACAATGATAAAGAAGGCATCCTGGTGTTTCTGCGGCAACATTCAATACTTCACGAGCCCAGCCTGCTCCGTTCTCGAGCATATTTATATATTCTTCTTCCCAGTCAATTCCGAAATCTTTATCTTTCTTTTTGAATTTTGGTTTTCTTCTTGTTTTCGGAACGTCATTTGATACCGATACGGATTCCCTGAAAAGGGATTTGGGATAGTATGGAAGCAGCGATTCAAATGAGCTTGGGCGATCGTGTATTTCTCTTTCGCTTCTCAAATCCATTGTGGCTCTGACTCCATAATTGAGAAGAAAATCAATATCTGAACGATCAGTCTTGTATGGCACCTCTGATCGGATAAATACGCCGAATTTTGTGGATCTTCCGTCAATTGTCGGAAGTCCGCCCAGATCTCTTGTATTGTATAGAGTTTTTAGAACTATGTGTCTGGTTTGCATGATTATCTCCGGGATTTAGTTAGTGTGAGTTTGTGTAACCATTATACACCATAGGAAAAGTAATCACAAGTTGGAGTATTATTTTATAATAAGATGTGATATAATTAGTAACAATGAATATCAGTTCAACTGAATATTCCGAGTACACAGGAGGAAAAAATATGAAAAAAGTACTTGTATTATTAATGGCATTGATAGTTGTAGTGGCTTTGGTTGCATGCAATGGTAACCAGTCAACAACCACAACAGGAAAAGACACAACAGAGACAACTGCTACTGAAAGACAGACAACAGCTGAAACCACAACAGCTACAGAAAAGCAGACAACTGTTGAGACTACAACAGCTAAAGAAACAACAACAGCTAAAGAGACAACAACTGAAACAGAAAAGCAGACAACAACTGAAACAACAACAGTTGAAACAACAACTACTGAAGAAGTAACAACAACCGAAGAAGTTACTACAACAGTTGAAGAAACAACAAGCGCAGGCACAGAAGATCCTCTTAAAGATCATTTAGTTGCAGGCTGGACATTCGATAAAATAGAAAAAGGCGTTGTCAAGGATATTTCAGGCAACGGCAATGATGCAATTGTAAGCGGTGAATGCTTCATCAGCAAGGGAACAGTAGTTCTTAGTGCACTCGGAGATCATATGCTCGTCAAAGATTCCGATGATCTGGATTTCTCAATGACAGACAGCTTTACATTGTCAGTAAGAGCACAGTGGAACGGCGAATTCCCTGACAACTGGGCTTGCCTGGTAAACAGAGGCCTGATGCTTTCAACAAAAGCTTTCAAGTATTATGGCGTTTGGATCAACTCAAGTAATTCAATCATTCAGTTTGGTACATCAAACGAAGGTCAGACAGGAACAGCTAACTATGCTGCAGTTGAAGCTGATGTAGGTTTTCACACATATACAATAGTTCAGAATGCTGAAGAAGGAACGTTGAATTTCTACATTGACGGACAGATGTATTCTACAACAACCGCAAAAGACTTTGTAACAGATGAAGACCTGTTCATCGGATACAACGGAAACAGCGGAGATCAGGGTCAGTGGTCAGGTTCGATAGATGAAATCCTCATCTACGACATTGCCATAGTTCCCGAAGCATAATTGTAAGAGAGTTATTTAAGTTTTCATGAAAAGAATAATATCTGTTATTCTGGTTTCTGTCATGGTGTTGCTTTGCATAGTTTCCTGTGCAAACAACACCGACAAAGAAACCGTAAGCAGCTATACTGAAACTACTACGGAAACGGAAACAGAAACCGAAACCGAAACAACTGAAACTGAAGCATCGCAGACAACGACCGAGACTGAGACTGAAGAAACAACAACAGTTGAAGAGACGACTGCAGAGCAGGTAAACGATAAAGTAACAAAGACTCTTGTTGCCGGATGGCTGTTTGATTCAATTGAAGATGGTGTCGTCAAAGATGTATCAGGAAACGGAAACGATGCCAAGGTCAGCGGCAACCCGACAATTGTCAAGGGCAAGGACGGAGGAGCAATAGATCTGGCTTCAGTCGGAGATCACTTGTTTGTTGAGAGTTCCGACAGCCTGAAGTTTTCCGAAAAAGACAGTTTTTCAGTCATAGTTACGGCAAAGTGGACCGGAGAAAAACCGGAGAGCTGGCCGTGCATTTTTAACAACGGCCTTAATAAGGCTGATAAAAAGTTCAGCTATTTCGGAATGTGGATCAGACTGGCATCCCCAAAAATGACATTTGGTTTTTCGGGAGGCAAGAGCGAAAACAATATTATCAGCTACCTGTCAAATAACGTTGACAAAAACTGGCATACATACAAGATTGTTCAGGATGGAGATTCAGGAAACGTATTCTTCTATGTTGACGGTATATACCAGGCAGTTGCAAGCGCAGCTGAAATCAATTCCGACGTAGGTGCATTCATCGGATATGAAGGCAGCGAAGGGAACAGAGGACAGTTCCTTGGACAGATAGATGAAATACTTATCTATAAGGACAAGTCAGGACTCGAAGCCGTTGACACTATGGAATACGGTGTCTTCTCGTACAAGAGCGAAGCTCTCAAAATGAGCATTGATCTTCCTTACAGAGTGTATTATCCGTCGGATTATGACATTAATTCAAAGAAGCAGTATCCGATACTGCTGTTCCTCCATGGTTACGGAGAAGCGGGAACAGACAATGTTCAGCAGATCAGGGTCCTGGACGCGAAGAATCAATTGATTGAGCGTGTCATTAAGGCCGACAACTGTATTATCGTTGCACCTCAGTGCAGAACAGATGCAAAATATAACTGGATTGATGTTAATCAAAAGTGGTCAATCGGATCCCGTGATGTTTTGCCGAAGAATCCTACTATTTCTCTTGAGGCTGCAACAGCACTGTTTAAAACATTTTTGAGTAACGGAAAAGTCTTGAGAAACAAAGCATATATTTCAGGTCTGTCCATGGGCGGATACGGAACATGGGAAATGCTTGTCAGAAATCCTGATATGTTTGCAGCGGCCATACCCGTATGCGGAGCAGGTTTCCCAAGTCTTGCTTCAACACTCGTAAATGTTCCGATCTGGGCTTTCCACGGCACAGCTGATCCTACAGTTCCATATGAGGGAACAGAAGATATGTACAATGCAATAGTAGCTGCAGGCGGAACACTTGCAAGGATGACATTGTACAATGGAGTAAACCACAACAGCTGGATTCAGGCATACAGCGAAGGTACTTTGATACAATGGCTGTTTTCCAATTCCAGGGAAATGGAATAATTTATGAAGACTAAATTGTTGAGTCTGATATTTGCACTGATTTTTGTTGTATCGACAGTTCTGGTTTCAGGTTGTTCTTCCGGAAAAACAAATGAAACAACCGGTGTTTCCACTACAAAAGAAACTACTTTAAAACAGACTGATATTGAATCTACAACAGAATCTGCAACTGAAGAAACCACAGAGAACACAATAATAATTGATCCCAATCTCAGAAAAGTTATTTTGACTGAGAAAGAACTCTATGACAAAGTATACGCAGGTTGGATTGGTGAACTTATTGGCGTAACATGGTTTGCTTCAACCGAATTCGGTTATTGCGGAAGAATAATGCCTGCTGAAAGAGTTCCTGCATGGAAGGATACTATGATTAATGCAGGTTTTGATCAGGATGACGTTTACATAGAAATACCATTTTTGATGGCAATGTATAAAAACGGAATCGACTGTGATCCGCAGCTTGTTACCGATGCATTTGCCGAAGCAGATTATTCTACATATCACGCAAACAATATAGGGAAAACAAACGCTATGAAGGGAGTTATGTTCCCTTATTGCGGAAACTACATGTATAACGAGCATTGCGACGACATAGACTGGCAGATTGACTGTGACTATTTGGGAATGTCATATCCGGGTCTTGTCAACGAAGCCGCTAAGAAGGCATTCGAAATAGGGCATATAATGAACTATGGAGACGGTGTTTACGGAGGAGTATTCGTTTCTGCAATGCGTGCTGCAGCTTACACTGCAACTTCAGTTGAGGAGATTGTTAAAGCCGGAATGGACGTTATTCCTGACGGCACACTTTTCAAGGACTGCATGAATATTGTCTGGGAAGGCTACAAAAACGGACTGGGCTGGGAAGTTGTCTGGCAGCAGATTGAAGACAAATACGGAGATACTGACAGGTGTGCAACGGCAAGAGCTGGAGCATCACAGCCGGTAATGAATATTGACGCAAAAGTCAATTCCGTTTATTGTGCGCTGGGACTTCTTTACGGTGAAGAAGACTTTGAAAAGAGTGTTATTATATCCGGAAGATGCGGACAGGACAGCGACTGCAACCCTTCAACCGTTGCAGGAATAATGGCATCATATCTCGGACTTAACAAAGTGCCTGAAAAATACTACAGAGCATTGTCGGAAACAGATACTTTCCAGGGATTCGACATTACAGTAAAGCAGGCTGTTGACATGAACTTTGCTCTTCTCAAAGAAGAGGCTGCAAAGAATCCGTATATTGATGTAAATGAAGACGATACATATACAATTCATGTAAATGACGTATATGAACAGGTTGAATTTGAACAGTGGCCCACAGACTTCTATGTCAGTGTCTGCATTTACAGACATGAAAACAATGAGATTTCAATCAATCTGATTGAACATGCAGGAAAGATAAAAACTATGCATTTTGACATGGGAGACGGATATGAGACGGATGCGCCCGTGTCCTCATATATCTACAAAGAACTCGGTGTTTACAAGGTCAAAGCATCATTTACAAGCACAGACGGAGATGAATTTGAAGTAACTCAGGACATACTGATTTCTCCGAGAAATCTCAGAATGAAACTGACGCCCATATGTTCAGTAACTAATCCGACAGGAACAGGCAACAAGGATCTCTCGGTTATCTGTGACGGGGTAATACCTGAAAAAGGTTCAAGAGATAAATCGCTTCAGTATGATACATACACAGGAAACGAAGAAACTGAAGTATGGATTGGTGTGGAATTTGAATACAAAGGCATTCTGTCAAGTGTTATTTTCAATGAAGGTTATCAGAATAAAAAGGGCGGGTGGTTTGCTGAAATACCCACTATTGAAGTTCTGATTGACGGACAGTGGGTTGAAAGAGAACTGGACCATGTTCACCCTGATTATCCTGTTGAATACAGAAAACCGATTGAATATCCTTTTGAAACATATGAATTCATTCTGAAGGAACCGGTTGAGTGCGATGGCGTAAGACTGAAAGGAAAACCCGCCGGTGAACAGACATATATCACATGTGGAGAATTCCTGCCAATATTTGAATATGTATTCTTTGAGCAGGGACATTTTGAAAAGCTTTCTGAAGATGTGATCATCTGCAACAGAAATGCAGCACTGGGAAGCGGAAACAAAAACATAGGTATAATACGTGACGGATTCGTTCCTGTAATAGGAATGGGCTATTCCTACCAGTATGATACATATGACGGAACAAGTTATCCTTCAGACGTTTACATCGGCTATTTGTTCAAATCCTCAAAGACACTGAATGAAGTTGCGTTCACAGAAGGAGCACACTTTGAGGGTGGAGGATGGTTTGACGGAATAAGACTGGAAGTACTGGTGAATGGGGAATGGAAATCCGCTGATTACAAATTGTCTCCAGATTATCCGTCAGGAGTAAAAGCTTCTGATTTCGGATTACCTTATGAAGTATATACTTTCAAATTGAATAGTCCGATTGATTGTGACGGATTCAGAATAATAGGCAAAGCCGGAGGGACTTCGCGCTTTGTAAGCTGTTCTGAGCTTACTTACAACTGAATACAAAAAGGAAGAGTCTGAGCTCTTCCTTTTTTGTATTCAGTAGCGGTTTTGTTTCCGAGTGATGCTTATCAAATACCACAAAGAATTCTGCATCAAACCTGTTCATCCATGATCCGCAGTTGGTGAATTCTGAAAAAGTACTGTAATGGTCGTCAGTATACAGCACAACGGGATTGTCGTCATAACCGGAATAATTGAATCCGTATTTCCAGAATACTATTCTGCCGACGCCTCGGTTTGAAGAAGTGTATTTGCCGTCCAGTGCTATGTCAAGTTCGTAATATACAACGTTTCCTGATACTGTTTTAAATGGAACGGATGAAGCATATCCGTTCTTCTTCGAATATTCGAAGAAACATCTGGTGTCTTCTTTGAAATATACATATGCATCTGCATAATCTTCTTTTGCCACGTAGTTGACGGGAAAGGTTCCGAAAGCAATGCTGTAAAACGCAACGTCAACCGGATCAGTAAGTGAAACAGATTTTGCAATAGCAGGATCGTTAATCACTTCATCAATCGTGTGGTAAGTGTATGTTTTGTATGAAATGACTTTGCATTTTCCATCGATAAATTCCACATTGTACGGAACAGTTACCGTTGCTCCCGGAACAAGTTTTCCTTTGAAAGTTACGGGATTGATTCTGTAATTGTCCGGTTTTTCTGCATATGTCTGATTGACAGGCGTGTCTTTGAATTCAATTGTAATCTGTCTGATGCTGACAGAAGATTTGCCTGAATTAACAGAGAAGAAACTGGTGTCTCTTGTTTCAACTTTTACCGTATCATATTTGCCGTTTGTTTTTTTCAGTGTATAACTGTTATCCCTAGAAGCATTGTTGCCGTACGTGACTGATGCGCTTTCATCGGTTTTGTATGTGATTTCAATTGATATTATGTTGCTGATTCTGGATATATTGTAGATTGAACCGGGAAGAGGTGTCACATACTCGTCAATGTTCGGTGCCAGCAGAGTGATTGCTTTTTCTTTTTCATTCTTTACCGTTCTGTAGTATCCGTATTCTGTATTCCTGATTTTTCCCGTACCATAGTTGCCCGTTGAGTAACTCATGCTGAAGGAGTCGAAAGAATCAAAGGTAAGCGTCTTTTTGTAAGACTCTGAATTGTCAGAGTTGCCATTTCCGAAATCTATTGAGATGTCTATAAAACCACATGAAAACAGCGACAGCGATAATATGGCAAGGGAAAGCAGCAGGGCAGTAATTCTTAATGCTCTGTTTTTCATTTGCCCCTCCGTGAATCGGCAAATGCCTTCTTATACAATTCTTCAGTTGCCAGGGACATTTTTGTAACTGAAAAATCGCAGTTCTTCGGGTATATGTACAGCGTGTCCGTTTTGGTGTTGAGGTCAACACAATCTCCGTATTTTCCGAGATACTCGTATTCTATGTGGCATGAATACAGTGAAATCGGCGCCCAATAGAGAGAATAATCTTCTCCCATTGCGTTTCCTGACAAATGGAATCCATCCATATCATGAGTGAATTTTGCCATGCCAATGTCAATGTACTTCTTTGGATTCGGAAGAGAATCTACTCTGGCTTCGCACGAAAAATGGTATGTGCCGTTGTCTATTTCATTTTTTACATTGCTTCTTTCCCATTCATACCAGTCCGGTATATGAGAGAACTCTGTTTTTCCTGTTTTTGCTTTTAATTCTCCGAGTTCTGTCATTTCCCATTCTTTGCCGCAGTCCTGACATTTCAGGGTTGTTCCGAACGAAGTCATATGAAACTCTTTGTTGCAGTTGGGACACTGGTATAACACCTTGTGAAGTCCTTCGGCACGTTTATTGTAAGTGCAGACTATATTGTTATCTTTTTGCCATTTGAATTCGTCATAGACAAAAGAGTCCTCAATAAGCTTTGTCAGTTCTTCGTCGCTCTTGTTTTTTACATCTTCAGCATTGGCAATGCACGTCATTGTGGCGGTTGTGCCTTTTATTCCGTGATCAGGAAGATTCCAGAATGGTGAATTGATATGATGTCCGTGACATATCAGGACAACGACAGGAACACCCAGAAGTTTTGCAAGTTTGCCGAATGAATTCGGAAGAACAGCATTTGTTCCGCATAAAGAATATCTTGCTTCAGGATATATTGCCGCTATATCTCCTCTTTTGACAACTGTCTTAAGATGGCGCAGAAGAGTAATATCACTCGTGAATTTTCTCTTGCATATGCAGCCTATGAATCGCAAAAGCCACTCGCGTTTCAGGAATCCGTCTATTGCCACAACAAAATTTGCATGAGCAGGGTATACTGCTTTTGAAGCAACTTTGAAATCCATAAATGCATTGTGGTTGCACAAAAGAAGGTAAGGAGGCTTTATTCCATCCATGTTTATTTTGGTAAGAACATTCTTGTGTTTGGATAAATCAGGCTGAGAGAGAAGTCTGATAAGGTGTCTCAGATGCTGTCTCTGTGGCGCCTTTTCCATATCGAATCTTTTAATATTATCTAACATAAATATTTCACCTGCTGAGTATTCTATCGATATTATAACCATGAATTGTCAGCAATACAACCAAAAAAAGACTCGCCTTCGGGAAAGCCATCCCGAAAACGAGTCGCAAGTGATTACTGTTCGTTGTTTTCCGAATCAGTCTTTTTATTGACTGTGATACTGGAAAAATCTATTTTCTGTCCTTCGTTTGTCACTTCAAAAACCGGTTCGTCATCAACTTCTTCACTTTCTTCTTCGACATCTGAATCTTGCTTTTTTGAAGATGATTTTGGTTCGTTTTTGAAAGTGAGATTGCTGTTCAGTTCTTCATCGTCCATGTCGGCAAACTCATCATGCTCTTCAACTTCTGTTGATACGTCTTCGGAAGAATCAGTTTTTTCTTTCTTACTTGAAATCAGTCTTTGAATGTATTTGATGAGTTCGACTATCGGGATTATGATAACTGCCAGAGTCATACCGATTGCATATTCACTGAATCCGAGTTCTGTGAAATCAAACAGTCTTGCAAGGAACGGTACTTCAATAACAGCTGTTGTCAATACAATCGCAAGACCCATAGCTCCAAGCAGCCAGAAATTGAATGTTTCGAGAGAGAAAATCGACTTTCTCTGAGATCTCATGTTGAATGAGTGGAATATTTCAGCCATTGACATAGTCAAGAATGCCATTGTGATTCCGTGAGAAGATGTTTGTGTTAGGCTGAAGTTTGCACCAAACTCAATGTGTGCGCCTATGAAATATGCTATGAGTGTAAGGGCTGTGATAATCAATCCCTGATACAGAAGGTCAAATCCTACGCCACCTGCAAAAATGCCGTCTTTCTTGGAACGCGGTTTCTGCTTCATGACATCTTTTTCACCGGCTTCCATTCCCAGTGCAAGAGCAGGGAGACTGTCGGTTATGAGGTTGATCCAAAGCAGATGCGGAGCTTTCAGAACTGTGAATCCAAGCATTGTTGCAATGAATATCGTCATCACTTCGCTGATGTTTGAAGAGAGAAGGAACTGAATTGTTTTTCTTATGTTGCTGTAAATCTTTCTTCCTTCTTCAACTGCATAAATGATTGTTGCAAAGTTGTCGTCACCCAGAACCATGTCAGCAACATTCTTGGTTACATCTGTTCCGGTTATTCCCATTCCGACGCCGATGTCTGCAGCTTTGATTGACGGTGCATCATTGACTCCGTCTCCGGTCATTGCTGTAACATTTCCTTTTTTCTTCCATGCATTTACGATTTTAACCTTGTGTTCGGGCTGAACTCGTGCATATACAGAATATTTTTCAACTGCTTTTTCAAACTCTTTGTCGGACATTTTGTCAAGGTCGGCTCCTGTTATAGCTTCGCTTTCGTCCTTTATTATTCCAAGTTCTTTTGCAATGGCAACAGCAGTGTCCTTGTGGTCTCCGGTTATCATTATCGGACGGATTCCAGCGCCCTTGCATGATACGATTGCATCTTTGACTTCGGGTCTGACGGGGTCTATCATTCCGCAGAGACCAATGAATACCAGGTCTTTTTCAAGTTCTTCAGATGTGCACATCTCTTCGGTCGGGACAGTTCTCAGAATCCTGAATGCTGCGCCGAGAACTCTCAGTGCCTTGTCAGCAAATGCCTTGTTCTTGGATAAAACTGCATATCTGACTCTGTCTGTCATTTCCATCAAACCGTCTTTGGTTAGAATGAATTTACAGCGTTTAAGCAATTCATCCGGAGCGCCTTTTGTGTACTGAACGATTTTTCCATCGGAATTGTGGATTGTCGTCATCATCTTTCTCATTGAATCGAAAGGAACTTCACCGATTCTCGGCTGTTCGAGTTTCATGTTATCTTTGTTCAAGCCCATGGAAGATGCATAGTTGACAAGTGCGCATTCTGTGGGTTCTCCGACAGC
>CADAXH010000032.1 GCA_902791785.1 uncultured Ruminococcus sp.
CTGAACGTCATCTTTCATGATTTCATCAATGACACATCTGACAAGGTCTACGCCTTTAGGTTCAACAAGTCTGGTAATCATTGAAATAACCGGAACATCGGGTCTGACTTCAATTCCAAGTCTCTTCTGAAGTTCTTCCTTACATACAGACTTGTTTTTCAGTCCTCTTGGACTGTAATTTGCAGGAAGAGACTTGTCTGTCTTAGGATTCCAGGCATCATAATCTATACCGTTCACAATGCCTGTAATCTTGTACGAGTACATCTGTGTAATGTAATGCAATCCGTACGAGTATTCCGGTGTTTGAATCTCTTTTGCATACTGAGGGCTGACTGTCGTCACTTTGTCGGCGCAAACAACAGCTCCTTTTGTCAGGTTCAGAGCACCGTTGTAATCAACAATTCCCTTGTCGTTAACAGACAGAGAGAACAGATCACCAAGATTATCCATTCCAAACACACCCTGGTACTGAATGTTATGGATTGTAAACACTGCTCTGATTTTTGAATACTCACTTATTCTTTCATATCTCTGTTTGAGAAGTATTACTGCAAGTGCCGTCTGCCAGTCATTGCAGTGCAGTATGTCCGGATAAAAATCCAAAGCTCTCATCATCTCGAGAACACATAATGAAAAATATGCGAATTTCTCTCCGTCATCAAAGTCGCCATACAGTGACTGTCTGTTGAAGTAGTGTTCATTGTCAATGAAATACCACTTCACTCCATCGTACTCAAGCATGAATATTCCGCAGTAAATAGTTCTCCATCCCAGATTAACTGTAATCCATCTGAGAAACGTCATCTGACTCCTGAACTTGTCGCTGATTTTAGAATAAAGCGGAATTACTGCTCTTACATCGCAGTCGGGGTGATTTCTTCTGATTGTGGCCGGGAGAGCACCCATCACATCGCCAAGACCTCCTGTCGATGCAAAAGGTTGTGCTTCTCCTGCAGCATATAAGATTGATTTAACCATTAAAGCATGCGTCCTTTTTCAATATATACAGGCATTGTTGAATGTCCTGATATGCTCACTCCGTCTCTTATAACTACATCCTTGTCAGATACGACATACTGGAGAGTTACGTTTTCTCCTGTAAATGTGTCCTGGAACAGAATGGAGTTCATAACTACGGTATCCTTTCCGACTTTGACACCTCTGAACAGGATACTGTTTTCAACAGAACCTTCAATTATGCATCCGTCAGCTATAAGGCTGTCCTTTACATATGAGTTCTTGCTGAAGTATGTAGGAGCAGAGTTTCTTATCTTTGTATAGATCGGTCTGTCCGGATTGCCGAACAGATGATTGAAGAAATCTTCGTTCTTGATCAGTTCCATACTTACATTGAAGTAATCTTCGAATGATGTAAATTCTGCTACCGGATCCTTGTATTTGAATACTTTGTATTTCTTTCTGGAAACATCTTTCATGTAGATGTCTCTTGTAAGGCTCCAGTAGTGATGTGAAATGGCTTCAGATACAATCTCCTGAAGATAACTTCTGTTCAATATGGTAATATTCAGACTGACGTCAGCTTCCTTGTCATATCTGTCCGGCTTGTACGTGAATCCGGTTACATTTCCTTTCCTGTCGGAATCAATGAATATGCTGTGTTTTGCCATTTCAGGATTGGCCTTGGTTCTCTTTACCACGAATGTTACGTCAGCTTCAGATTCTATGTGTTTTTCAAGAACTTCTCTTAGGTCAATATTGCATACAACGTCGCAGTCACTGAGAATGACATACTTGCTGTTAAAAGATGAAATTGAGTAATTAACGCTCTCAAGAGCCTCAAGTCTTGTTGTGTAAAGGCTGTTCTCTGCATTTGCATATGCAGTGACAAAAGGAGGAAGGAAACGAACACCTCCTGAGCGTCTGGCAAGATCCCAGTCCTTTCCGCTTCCGATATGATCCATAAGAGAATGGTAATTGTTGTGCGTGATTATATTTACGTCAAATATTCCGGAATTGACCATGTTTGACAGAGCAAAATCTATAAGTCTGTATCTGCATCCGAACGGAATGGCCGCGGTAGAACGCATACGAGTCAAATCATGAAGCGTGTTGTCGTGAATATTGGAAAAAATAACACCAGTTGCTAAAGTATTCATTTATTTTCTCCTTTTCCGATCACTTCATCCAGATTGTCGTGATCAACAATTATGCTTCCTGTTATTCGGGTCTTTTTTGGAATTGTAATATCTGCTCCGATGACTAGCGGAGACTTGTTATTTTCTTTTCCGTCACCGACTTCGGCATCTTTTCCTATGACTGTATCATGATCGATTATGGTGTAGTCAACTACGGCACCGCTCTTTATTACAACGCCGCTCATGATAACTGAATCCCTGACAATTGCTCCCTTCTCAACTGTAACGCTGTTTGAAAGGACAGAATTGTATACTTTTCCGGATATATTGCAGCCCTCAGTCACAAACGAATTCTGTACATCAGCACCTGCATTAATTCTCTGAGGCGGTTCCTGTTCGTGTCTGTAATAAATTCTCCACGATTTGTCAAACAGGTTGAATTTCGGATTCTTGCCCAGAAGGTCCATGTTGGATTCCCAGAGACTGGATATTGTACCAACGTCTTTCCAGTATCCTTCAAAGTTGAATGCATACATTTTCTTTCCGTCATCAAGCATCTTTGGAATAATATTCTTTCCGAAGTCGTTTGAGGATTCTTTGTCCTGCTCATCCATTTCAAGATATTTGATCAACACATCCGTACTGAAAACGTAAATGCCCATTGAAGCATTGTTGCTCTTCGGATGCGCAGGCTTTTCTTCGAAGTCCACGATTCTGTTTTTGTCGTCTGTATTAAGGATGCCGAATCTCTTAGCCTGATCCATCGGCACTTTCAGTACCGCGATTGTGCAGTCAGCTTCATTTTTCAAATGCTCCCTGATCATTTTGGAGTAGTTCATTTTGTAAATGTGGTCTCCGGACAGAATTAGAACGACCTTCGGAGAATATCTCTTTATGAAGTTGATGTTCTGGTAAATTGCATTTGCAGTTCCCTTGTACCAGTCAGAACCTTTCTTTCCCTGATAAGGCGGAAGGACATGTACTCCACCTGAAGATTTGTCAAGGTCCCACGGTTCTCCGTTTCCAATATATTCATTCAGAACAAGAGGCTGGTATTGTGTCAAAACACCGACGGTATCAATCCCCGAGTTTACACAATTGGATAATGGAAAGTCGATAATTCTGTACTTTCCACCGAACTGTACGGCAGGCTTGGCCATTGTTTCAGTCAGAGTGTATAAACGGCTTCCTTGTCCGCCCGCAAGCAGCATGGCGACACATTCTTTTTTCTTGAACATCTTCTTCGTTCCTTTCTGTCACTTGGATATTTTGAATATATAAGCTCCGTAGGATGGCAAATCGAATCTGATTCCGTGATGCCATTGTTTGTTTTCCCTGTAGCTTGTTGTTTTGACCTGATTGAATTTCTTGATCCAACCACCGTATTTTTCATCAACCGACGAAATAACGACATTGTATCTTCCGGACTTGTTAACTCTGAGATAGTATCCGTTTCTCCATTCCGGAGAAAAGTTCATTACCACATAGTATTCATTTCCGTCAGAGTCTCTTCTTAGATAAGCCAATGTATTCCAGTCGCTCTGGTTTGCTTCAATCCACTCGAAGCCGTCCCAACTGTCGTCTATTTCGTACAGAGGCTTGCTGGACACATAGACCCCGTTCAGGTCTTTTACGTACTCTCTCATCATTCTGTGCTTCGGATACTGAAGCATGAACCATTCAAGCTGGTTTGTGTAATCCCATTCCCTGAATGGAGCATATTCGGTTCCCATGAACATCAGTTTTTTACCCGGAAGAGTCATCATGTACATCAGGAATACTCTCATGCACGCAAATTTATCGTCATAGGATCCGAACATCTTGTCCAGCAGCGCTTTTTTGCAGTGCACGACCTCATCATGAGATATAGGAAGCACATAATGCTCACTGAACGCGTACATCATCGGGAACGTAAGTTTGTTATGATGGTATTTTCTGTACAGCGGGTCAACGGATACATATTCAAACATATCGTTTGCCCAGCCCATATTCCATTTGAAATTGAAACCGAGTCCGCCCATATATACAGGTTTTGTCAGCATAGGCCACGCTGTTGACTCTTCTGCGATCATCATAGCGTAAGGATATTCTGCAAATACTGCGGTATTCAGTTTTTTAAAGAACGCAATTGCTTCTTTGTTGTGATTGTTGCCCTCGTCATTGGGGACCCATTCACCGGGCTTTTTATCAAAGTCAAGATAAAGCATTGCTGCAACAGCATCTATTCTGAGTCCGTCGACGTGGTATTTTCTCATCCAGAACAGCGCATTGGAAACCAGGAAAGACTGGACTTCAGGTCTGCCGACATCGAAGCATCTTGTTCCCCAGCCCTTGTGTTCCATTCTGTCTTTTCCCTGATATTCATACAAGTGTGTGCCGTCGAAGTCAATGAGACCATGCTCGTCTTTCGGAAAATGAGCCGGAACCCAGTCCATGATTACACCGATATTTGCTTTGTGAAGTTCATTTATCAGGTATGCCAGATCCTGTGGTGTTCCGAAACGGGATGTAGGCGCATAGTAACCTGTCACCTGATATCCCCACGACCCGTCGTAAGGATGTTCTGCTAAAGGCATAAATTCAACATGAGTGTAGTTCATCTCTTTCAGATACGGTACAAGTTCTGCGGCAATTTCTCTGTAGTTCAGATAGTTTTGTCCGCCGACATTTGACTGTCCGTTTCTGGTTTTCCATGAACCGAGATGCATCTCATATATGTTGACCGGTGCATGGTAGAAATGCGAAGAAGAATTGTCAAAAGGAATCCCCCTTCTGCTGATCCATTCAGAATCCGACCACTGGAAATTATCTATGTCCCATATTATGGATGCAGTCTGGCTCAGATTCTCAGAGAAGAATCCGTACGGATCGGATTTCATTGTTGTCTTTTTTCGGGAGAAAATCTTGTACTTGTATTTGTTTCCCTCGTACGAGTCATTCGCATATATCTCTTTGTACCAGGTACCGTCGTCGCATCTTTCCATAGGCATTGAATCGGTCCAGCCGTTGAAATCGCCTACCAGGTTGACCTGTCTTGCATTCGGGGCCCAGACCCTGAATGTGTACTTGTATTTTCCGTCAGGTCTTTCAATGTGGCAGCCAAGCCATTCATATGATGAAAAATTTGTTCCCTGATGAAACAGGTATGGAGCAAGTTCGTCATTTTTATGCATATGCGTACACCTCCCAAACTCAGCTGAATATATATTATAAACTCTTTTATAAGTTTTATCAATATTGTGCGCGCAAAAAAGAGAGACCGTCACCGATCTCTCCAATTTGTCATTTTGCCACAACTGAATCGTCTCCGAGAATTCTTTTCAGCAGAGTAATCATTGTCTGATTGAGTTTGACTCCGCCCTGCATCTTAACAATTCTCTTGATATTTTCAATATAAATCGTCACGCTGGTGTTTCCCGGGAAAAGTGCAAGTATCACAGAAATTCTGTCCATCAGACTTCTGTCTTCTGTTTTAAGCTTCAGGTACAGTTTTTCCGCATCTTCATTTGTTCTGCTCACAGGCTGTTCTTCTTCAGCCGGAGTATAACCTTTGGGATTCGGAAGCAGCTGAATGGCTTTTTCCACAATAATCTTCGGTACATTTTCGTCCGACACGCTTATTTTTCCCATAACGGCTATCGGATTGTCTACGATGAAGAGCTGTCTCGATGTCTCAAGAACCTTAGGAAAAACAATCAGTTCGATTTCTGAATACCTGTCCTCAATATTGACGAAAGCCATAGGATCACCATTGCGCGTCTTCTTGTCAGTTCTCGAAGATATGATACCGGATATCGTCACAACCTGTCCGTCCCTGAAGGCTCCGCTGTTCTCATCTTCGGAAAAAGCATTGTTGATATCACTTATCTGAATGGCTTTGAGAGCTTTTGAATGCATTGAGTAGCTGTCAATCGGATGTCCCGAAAAGAACATTCCGGTGCTCTCCTTTTCCAGATTCAGTTTTTCTTTCAGAGACAGATCGGGAAGTTCAGGGTAAACATATTCTTCGTCATGTGACTCGCCTGCATCGGTCATAGAGAAAAAGTCAAACTGTCCGTCTTCTTCAAATTTTGCTTTTCTGGCATATTTGTCGATTATGGCTTCATACTCGGAAAGCAGCTGGCTTCTGTACTGGCCGAGGGAATCGCATGCCCCGCTCTTGATGAGATACTCAACCTGTCTTTTGTTTATATCCTTGTCTGTCATTCGGCTGATGAAATCTGTGAAAGATTTGTATTTTCCGTTTTCTTCCCTCTCACTCACTATTGCTTTCAGGAAAGGAAGCCCGACATTTTTTATTCCCAACAGGCCGAATCTTATGGATTTTTCGCCATTTTTTACAACTACGCTGTACTTTTCAAATCCTTCGTTTATATCCGGGCCGGCAACTGGAATATTGTTCTTTCTGGCCTCTTCCATGTACATTGCTGTCTTGTTGAGATTGCCCATGACAGAAGTCAGAAGCGAAGCAAGATATTCGCACGGATAATGTCTCTTGAGATACGCAGTTCTGTAGGACAAAAATGCATATGCTGTAGCATGGCTCTTATTGAATGCGTAGCTTGCAAACGACGACATTTCATCAAATATTTCTGTCGCGATTTCTTCAGACACACCGTTGGCTATTGAGCCTACGCACTTTACGTTTCCGTTCTCATCCTTGTCGCCGTATATGAAAGCGTGCCTTTCCTTTTCCATCTCGGCAGCTTTCTTCTTTGACATGGCTCTCCTGATGACATCAGCTCTTCCGAAAGTAAATCCCGCAATTGTTCTGCAGATCTGCATTACCTGTTCCTGGTAAATGATGCAGCCCGAAGTCACTTCGAGGATGTCTTTGAGTTTTTCATGCTTGTAGCGAATCTTTTCCGGATGAAGCCTGTTTTCCAGATACAACGGTATAGAATCCATTGGTCCGGGCCTGTACAGAGATATTGCAATTATAATATCCTCGAGGCAATATGGCTTCATTTGTGCAAGGAGCCTTTTCATTCCCGCAGATTCGAGCTGGAAAACTCCGTCTGTCTGGGAAGAGGAAATGAATTTATATGTTTCCTCATCGTCAAAAGGAACCTTCTTTATGTCAAATCCTGGTTCTGTTCTTTTTATCTGCTTTTCTGTGTCGTCTATTATCGTCAGGTACCTCAGTCCGAGAAAATCAAATTTCAGAAGTCCGAGCTTCGCAACAGTCTCCATCGGGAACTGAGTCAGAACCATTCCGTTTCCGGTTGTCATTGGAACATAGTCATAGACAGGCTTGTCGGTTATTACAATCCCGGCCGCATGAGCTGAGGCATGCCTCGGCATTCCCTCGAGAGCCATTGAGAATTTGATAAGTCTTTCAACTTCGGGATTCTCCCTGCACATTTCCCCGAGTTTTCCTTCCAGAGCCTGCTTCAGTGTTACATGAATACCATCGGGAATGGTCTTTGACACCTTATCTACATCAGAGTAACCCATGCCTAAAGCACGGCCAACGTCCTTGACGACGGCTTTTGCGGAAAGTGTTCCGAAAGTAATAATTCCCGACACTCTGTCCCGCCCGTATTTTTCAGACACGTATTCGATTACCTCGTCTCTGCGCTCGTAATCAAAATCCGTGTCAAAGTCGGGCATACTTACTCTCTCCGGATTCAAAAATCTTTCGAACATCAAATCGAATTTGATTGAATCAACATCAGTAATACCAATCAGGTATGCCACAAGTGATCCCGCACCGGAACCTCTTCCGGGTCCTGTAGGAATATTCATGGATTTGGCTGCATTGATAAAATCTGCAACTATCAGGTAGTATTCCGAATAGCCCATCTTTGTGATGACGGACAACTCGTATTCTATTCTTTCCAGATAGACTTTTTCGTTCTTAACACTTGTATAAGATATCTCTCCTGACTCTGTTTTCTTCTTGAATCCTTCGTATGCAAGTCTCTTAAGATAATCAACAGGATCTTCGCCAGTTTCCGGTTTGAACCTCGGCAGATACAGGTGGGAAAAATCGAACTCATAACTGCACATGTCTGCAATTTTCTGAGTATTCTCCAACGCATCCTCAAAGTCCCCGAACAGAACTCTCATTTCAGATTCGGATTTAAAGTAGAATTCGTCAGTTTCAAACCCGAATGGTCTTCCGTCGGAAAAGCGGCTGTTTGTCTGAATGCACATCAGCATTGCCTGGCTGTCAGCATCAGATTTTTTTATGTAATGGACATCATTTGTGCAAACCATTGGTATTCCGTGCTTTTCATGAAGATCGCGAATGAATTCGTTCACTTCCTTTTGTCTGGATATGCCGTGGTCCTGAAGTTCAAGATAATAGTTTCCTCTCCCGAAGAGAGCGTCCATTTTCAACGCATGTTCTTCCGCCTCTCTGAAGTCTCCGGACGCCACCATTTGTGATATGTAACCCGCAAGACATGCAGAAAGACATACGAGTCCCTCATGGTGATTCTCAAGCAGTTCCATATCTATTCTCGGTTTCCCGTAAAAACCTTCAGTAAAACTTCTTGAAACCATGTAAATGAGGTTTCTGTAACCGGTCTCATTTTTGACCAGCAGAATCAGGTGATATTTTTTCTGATCTTTCCTGTCGAGCATCGATCCAGGAGCCACATACACTTCGCAGCCTATGATTGGTTTTATTCCATACTTTTTGCAGGCAAGCCAAAAGTCTACGACCCCATACATAACACCATGATCTGTTATGGCAACAGAACTCATGTTGTTTTCATATGCGGCTTTGGCTATGTCCTCTATTCTGCAGGCGCCGTCAAGAAGACTGTATTCGCTGTGTAGGTGAAGGTGACAGAATGACATATATCCCCCGTTACTGCTTGCTTTTTATTGATTTATACAATTCTATTAAATGCTTTAGTCTTTTGCTCTCCTGAGATTTCGATACCGGTGGCAGTTCAAGTTTTGCCAGTTCGGACAAAGACAGGTCAGGATTGTCCATTCTCAGCCTTGCCGTCATTTTCAGCTGAGAGGACAGCTTGCTCAGTTTTTTGTTTTTAATCAGCCATTCAATTGCCTCAAGCTGCTCCACTGAGGATGCAGCCTGTTTTGACAGATTGGCAATTTCAAAATTTGTCTGTCTGTTCTGTTCATTCCTGATTGATTTGTATGCCTGGGCATTCATGACTTCAAATGCCTCAATTTTAGCTCCGATGTACGACAGAACATCGCCTACTATATTGCCGTTTCTGTAATATGCCACCTGATTTGTTTTTCTTACGGTGAGTTTCGGCATTTCAAAGATGCCTGCCATGAAAGAGGAAAAATCTGCTGCAAGATCCGCATTGTCGAACCTGAATTCTATTGAGTAGCTCTTTTCCGGAGGATTGACAAATCCGCAAGACATGTAAGCTCCTCTGACAAATGCAGCCTTTTCCTTTTCCCCTTTGACAATTTCTGCATTGATTCTGAGGATTCCGTCAGGCCAGTATCTCTCAAAAACCCTCTTCGATTCTTCTTCGCCAAGGACGGTCCTGTACAAACATTTGTCCTCGTTTTTGTTTATGATAAGTGGTACTGTTTCGCAGTCAAAGCATGCGAGCATCAGTCCCGAAAAGACATCGGATACTTCTGCCACATCAGTGGAAAAAACAATTTCATTTTCAGCAACCGCTTTCGAATACATAATCATCCCGAGGAGCTCGGCATTTGTTTCGCTGTCACTGTCCGGAAACAACAAAGCTATTGTTCTTTTGACCTCTGAAGAAAATGACACTGTAACATCTCCTACTCTATGAATTCAAACTCGCGTTTCAGCTCAACATCGAATTTCTCTTTTACAATCTCTATGACTTTTTCTGACAGTTCCATTACATCTTTACTGGTGGCGGAATTGTCGTTGATAATAAAGCCTGCATGCTTTTCGGAAACCTTGGCGCCGCCCACGGTCAGGCCTTTGAGTCCAGCATCCTCTATGTATTTGCCAGCATACCCAGTCTTTGGCCTTTTAAATGCGCTTCCTGCACTCGGTTTTTCCAGAGGCTGCTTTTCCATGCGCTCGAACATATAGTTGTTCATCTTGTTTTCAATCTCAGCCTTGTTTCCTTTGCTCAGAGTGATAGATGCGGACAATATTATACAATTGTTATGCTGGAACCAGCTTTCTCTGTATGCAAAATCGCACTTCTTTTTTTCAATCGTGACTATACCCTTTCTGGGGATCAGAACGTTGACGTAATTAATGACAGAACTGAACTCTCCTCCGAATGCACCTGCGTTCATGTAAACGGCTCCGCCGAGGCTTCCCGGTATTCCGTACGCAAACTCAAGTCCGGAGAGAGAAAACTTGCACACCTCCATTGCGAGCTTCGTCACCGGAACCCCTGCTTCGACCAGTATTTCGTTTGACCTGAAATAGATCTTGTTCATCTTACTGGTCTTAATGATGATTCCTTTAAAGCCCTCGTCTGAAAACAGAACGTTGCTTGCATTTCCGATCAGTCTGTATCTTATCTTTTTGGATTCGGCAAATTTCACCAGTTCAGACATCTGATTGATACTGCTGGTAAGTGCAACAATGTCTGCCTCTCCTCCTATTTTGAATGAGGATATCTTGGACAGCCTGTAATTCTCCTTTATTTCACATATAGAAGCAATTTTGTCTATCAGAGCGCGTTCCATAACATTTCTCCTATTCTCTGCACCTATTATACCAAAACTGTGCATTCATTAACAACCACCTGTGCCATTTTTCTTTTATGTTAGTTCAAGGTAAAAGGTGAAGAAAACACATATTTCCTTGCATGGACGACAACTCCGTGGACACTTCCTTCC
>CADAXH010000033.1 GCA_902791785.1 uncultured Ruminococcus sp.
GATGCTAAGATTTATGATCATGCTCTGACAGCTCCAGAAGCTAAAATGGCATTTGAACTTGATCAGGCAGCAGTAGTTAATCCATAATCACTGATTCGCAATTTTTGCAGCGGCTTTCTCAGAAAGCCGCTGTTTTCTTCTTTATTTTTCTGTTTGAGTAATATATAATATTTACATTAATTTATTTCGGGAGCATTTCCATGGTAAGTGTAAAAGATTTTAAAGACGGATTGGTGACCAAGGACAACCTGTTTGCTATTGTCAAAGACGTTTCAGAGAGAGAATCGAGAAACGGCAGTATATATGTCGTTCTGACAATTTCTGACGGAAAAAACGATATTCAGGCTAAGATGTGGAATAAAACAGGAGATGAGCTGTCAAAATATGTAGGTAAGCTTGCATGTCTTCATGTTGAGGGCGGCATGTACAACGGTCAGCTCAGTTTTGTTGCTCAGACAATAAGAGAGACAACTCCGAATGACGGTGTCAGATTTGAAGATTTCGTACCTTCTGCTCCAATTCCTTCGGAAGACATGTACAACTACATTACAAACCTGTTCAATGCAATGAAAAATGAGTCTCTTAAGAGAATTGGACTGAAACTCTATGAAGACAACAAGGAACAGCTGTTCATATGGCCTGCAGCCTCAAAAATGCACCACAATATAAGGGGCGGGCTATTGTACCACACTTACAGAATGGTTAAATCTGCAGAAATAACGGTAAAGGCATATAAAAATACTGATCCTGAACTTGTCGTCGCCGGGGCTGCGCTTCATGACATCGGAAAACTGTGGGAACTGAAACCCACTGACGGCGGTTATGGTGAATATACGCAGGACGGAATACTGTTCGGACACATTTATCTTGGTACAGCTGCTGTTGAAAAGTGTGGAAATGAACTCGGGGCCGACAAGAATACAGTAAAGCATCTTATGCATATCATCGCTTCACACCACGGCAAACTTGAGTACGGAGCAATTGCGGTTCCGAAAACTCAGGAAGCATATATTGTAAGTGAACTTGATATGCTTGATTCACAGCTTTATATGTATGAAAAAGACGAGATGGAAATGAAACCGGGCGAGTTCAATTACGATCGCGTAAAATTCTGATATTAAAGAAGGTTTTATATGAAAAATCAGGTTGCTTTAATTCTTGATTTTGGCGGACAGTACAAGGAACTGATTGCAAGAAAAGTCAGAGAGTGCAATGTTTTGTCAATAATCAAACCATATGACATAACAATAGATGAAATAAGGGAAATTGATCCCATCTGCCTTATATTTACAGGTGGTCCAAACAGTGTTTATCTGGACAATTCTCCAAAGTGCGACGAAAGAGTTTTCTCGCTCGGAATACCTGTTCTGGGAATTTGTTATGGAGCTCAGCTCATTGCTCATATGCTCGGAGGAAAAGTGGAAAAGTGCCAGACGAGCGAATACGGAGATACCAGATGTTTTGTTGAAAATGGAAATGTGCTTTTTGGCGGGCTCGAAAAAGAACAGCAGGTTCTGATGAGCCACACTGACCGCATTACTGCAGTTCCTGAAGGCTTTTCGGTTCTCGCTGAGACGGCGGACTGTCCCATTGCAGCTTATGGAAATGAAGAAAAAAAGGTATTTGGCGTTCAATTCCATCCTGAAGTGGAAAACTCGCTTAAAGGAAAAGAAGTGATACACAATTTCCTGTACAGCGTTTGCAGGGCCAAAGGCGACTATTCGATGGATGACTATATAAAGAATCAGATTGAATCGATAAGAAAAACTGTAGGTAACAAAAGAGTACTGCTTGGGCTGTCAGGCGGTGTCGATTCATCAGTTTGCGCAGCATTGCTGGCTGAGGCAATTCCTGATCAGCTTGTTTGCATATATATAGATCATGGCTTCATGAGAAAAAATGAAACAGCTCATCTGAAGACTGTGTTTGAGAAGAGAAAACTTAATTTCATACAGGTTGATGCAAGCGATAGATTTATTTCCAAACTTGCAGGGGTTGAAGACCCTGAAACAAAAAGAAAAATCATCGGAGCAGAATTTGCAAAAGTATTTGAAGATGAAGCTTCCAAACTTGGTCATGTGGAGTTTTTGGCGCAGGGAACCATCTATCCGGATATAGTAGAATCAGGTAAAAACAAGTCTGCTGTTATTAAGAGCCATCACAACGTCGGAGGACTTCCAAGTGAACTTGGCTTTGAAGGTGTTGTAGAGCCGTTATCAGGCCTGTTTAAGGACGAAGTGAGAAGAGTTGGGCAACTGCTCGGTCTTCCTGATGAAATGGTAAACAGACAACCATTTCCGGGTCCCGGACTTGCCATAAGAATTATTGGGGAAATAACAAGAGAAAAGATTGACATTCTTCAGAGAGCAGATGTTATTGTAAGGGAAGAAATAGAAAAGTCCGGTGAAAAAGCGGACCAGTTCTTTGCAGTGCTCACAAGTTCCAGAAGTGTGGGCGTCGTCGGTGATTTCAGGACTTATGGTTATGTTCTTGCCATAAGAGCAGTGGTTACAAATGACTTTATGACATGTGAGTATGCAAAACTCTCATATGATTTATTATCCAGAATATCTCAAAGGATAACCAATGAAGTGAAAGAAGTTGGACGTGTTGTTTATGACATTACATCCAAACCACCGGCTACAATTGAGTGGGAATAATAGCCTTTTAAATCACGTTACAGAAAATACTTACAAGCCTTGTGACTACATATGGTTGCAAGGTTTTTTGTTCAAGACAAATAATCCGGTGCAGCTCAGCCGCACCGGATTATCCAATGAACAATTTTTGAAATATTTTGAAATCATTTACCTAAGCTTCTGCTGGCTTTGCCAGATGCTCATTACAATACTGTGCGGAAGAATCTTTACAGCGAGCACCTGCATCTTTGCCTTGAAGCCCGGAACAATGAAATCTCTTTTTGTTTTTTCCAGTGTATGCCATGCTTTTTTTACGATGAAATCAGGTTCGTACATGGCTACGTATTTTTTGACGATTGCTTCTTCGTCTGTCTTTACTGCGCGACTGAAAAAAGCTGTTTTTGTCCAGAAAGGACAAACTGCCAACACCCGAATCTTACGGTTCTTAAGCTCTCTGTTCAGAGCTCTGGAAAAACTCAGTACATATGCCTTGGAAGCTCCGTAAATGTTTATGTAAGGAATTGGCTGAAATGCAGCGACTGAAGCTATGTTTATAATCTCAGATCCTTCATGCATATGAGGAAGGGAAATGAGAGTCATAGCAGTTAATGCCCGGCAGTTAAGGTCAATCATGCCGATGTTGTCTTCAAGGGAAATCTTTTCAGTTGATTCAAATTTGCCGTATCCGCTGCAATTAATCAGAAGTCTGATGTTTGGCTTTTCTTCTTCGAGCATCGATTTGATTTTGTCGACAAATGATTCGTCAGACAGATCAAGGGATACCGGTCGCACAGGTATGCTAATTTCACCTTTAAGCGCTTCAAGTCTGTCAGTGTTTCTCGCTATTGCCCATATTTCGTCATATGTTCCGTGATTTGTGACGGTCTTGGCGAAAATCTTGCCGATTCCACTTGATGCACCTGTAACTATTGCAATGTTTTTCATTTCTTTTTGAGGAAATTAGCTATTGCTTCGATATCGAAGAATTTTGAAAGATCAAGTTCATTGTTTGAGTTTTTGGTCGGGAGAGATAAATCTACCGGAACTCCTCCGTCAATGTTGTCTCCTGCCTTGTTGCACAGACACATGAAGCTTGTTCTTCTGTATTCGAGTCCGTCTGCAGTTGTTTCTGTTGCTATTGCACATGAACCGCCTCCGGATTTTTCACCGACGATTTTGTATCCGAGTTCTTTCATGTATGAAGGGAACTGGTTGCCGCATGAGAACGAGAATGCTGATGTCAACAGGCATACATTGAAATTGAAACCATTAACTTCTGCCACGTCTTTTTCGTCAAATTTGCCGTCCAGGTTAATGTCTACATCATAGTTTATTGAATAGCGGCACTTATCTGAAATATTGTTATAGTAATATGTGGATTTTGCTTTGTTGAACAATCCCATAACACCCATCAGGGCGCTTACTGAACCGCCTCCGTTTGTGGAAAGGTCAATTATTACGTTTTCAGCTCCGTCCTTCTTTGCCTGATACAGTCTGCTTCTGACATAAGCAAACGTGTCGCTTGAGGCCAGTATTTCAGGATCTGTGAATTCCTTGTTGAAATACATCTTGTACGAATCGGTATCCATGTTGAACATATCGAAAGAGAAGATGGCTGTCTTTGTTTTAGCATCAAAATAGTAGTATCTTTCAACCAAATTGTCATCAAGGTTGAAAGCTTTCTTCTTAGCCTCCAAAAACTTGGTTCTTGTATCCATCTTTTTCTGGAATGTATCCACTACATTTTTAACGAGTGATCCGTAAGATTTGTCTTTCATAACTGAAGCCAGGAATTCCTGAGAGTTTGAAGGAATATATGTGGAAGCTGTATGGCCTCCGTCATAAAGACCTGAAAATAATCCTATGTACGCACTAATATAGTCATTTAAGTTAGTGGAAAGCAAATCTTTTTTAATGTCCGGATAATATATCTCGAGCAGGTTGTCAAGTCCGAGGGATACCAGGTTGTTGTCGCCAAATATCAGCTGGTTTGTATATCCTCTCAGATTGTCAAGAGTGAGACACAGAAGGTTATAGTTGAATTTTATAAGGTCTTCGGCTCTTTTTCCGTTCAGGTCTTCGACATAGTCATAATAACCTTCATAGTCATTGGTTTTCATTGCTTCGGGAACAAGTTCTGCAGTTGCATCAAGAACATATATACTCTTTGTGTTATATGCTATATAGTAACCGTCAGTTCCGCCGAAGAAGTTTGAAAGAAGACTGAGAGGTACATATGCTTCTTTTTCAGCAGGGTATGCTTCAATGTGGTATTCACTCAGAGAGATTATATTCTCGTGAATACCTGATTTTACGAGGCTTGTCTGCTTCAGGAATGTCTGGACATTATCCGTTCTGAAGTCAGGATGTTTGCCCAGAGAATCTGCATTGTAAACTGCAAAATCATCAGAAGTCGTGTTAATTCTGACGTAAGCATTTTCAGCTTTGCTGAATTTATAGTTGTCTCCGTTCTGGCTTACAGTCATGTCCGTTTTGAAGAATTCTTTGAAGAACTGACTTATTCCTATATAAGGAACATTCGGAGTTGGCTCATAAAACCTTATGTCTACGGTTTTTAATACCTTTTTGTTCTGATTGTATACATCAATCTTTTTGACTTCATACTTTGTATTGTCCGCAGTTTTGCTGGCGGGTGCCGAACATGCAACAAGCGAGAATACAAGTAAGAATGCTAAAAATACAGTTAGTACTCTTTTCATTTTTTACCCCTTTTGTTTTCATTTCATTGCCTGAAAACAGCAATGAATACATATAATGAGATTATACTATTATTCAATCTGTTTTTCTATGACATTTCGTGCTTTTTAAACACAACTAATATTTTTGTGGATTATGTGAGTAAAGAGAAAACAGGCATATTGTTTTTTTTGCCGACAAAAGAATACAAATCATGATATAATAGTTTTCAGAAAAACTATTCTCACAATTAAAGCAGCGGAGGCTAGAATGTCGCTACAGATAATAAGGCAGGACATTACCAAAACCAAATGTGATGCAATTGTAAATGCAACAAATACAAAACTGTCCCCCGGAGGGCATGGAGTAGATGCATCAGTTCACAAAGCGGCTGGTCCTGAATTACTTAAGGAATGCAAAGAAAAAGGCAGAATCAATATAGGAGAAGCCGTTTATACAAAAGCATACAATCTTCAGTGCAGATACGTTATTCATACCGCCGGGCCTAAATGGTTGGGCGGAAGTGAACATGAAATACAGAAGCTGAAAGAGTGTTATACCAATTCTCTGGAACTAGCCAGATCACTGAACTGTGAAAGTGTAGCCGTGCCTCTTATTTCTTCCGGTGTTATGGGTGTTCCCAAAGACAAGGTTCTCAATGTTGCAATCGATGCGATAAAACAATTTTTGAATTTGAACGAGATGGATGTCATTCTGACGGTCTTTGACAAGTCATCTTTTGAACTGAGCAAAACACTTACAGGCGAAGTCAGAGAATTCATCGATGATAACTACGTGGGCGCTCAGACTTTGAATCGTGAGTATAAAACAAACAATGCAGCATCAAAAGCAAAACCTGTATTCAGGGAATAGAATCTTAAACAGAAATTTGGCGCACCAATGTCCGTTGCCGCTTGTGCAGGGATTGCAATGGAAAAAGCGTCTCCGCTTGAAGATGCTATAATCAAGCTCGACGAATCATTTTCAAAAAGGCTGTTCAAACTGATTGATGCAAGCGGAATGACTGACGTTGAGTGCTACAAAAAAGCAAATGTGTCACGACAGACCTGGCACAAGATTATCAGCGACGACAAATACAGGCCAAGCAAAAATACCGTTATATCACTGGCAATTGCCCTCAAGCTGTCATATGAACAGACCAATGCGCTACTTGCATCTGTGGGATTCACGCTTTCAGACAGCATTCTCTTTGACATTATCATCAAATATTTCCTGGTCAATGAGAAATACGACATATTTGAAATTGATTCGACACTTCTGAAATACGACCAGGTGACTCTTGGTTCAAGCACATAGAATTTGTCAATTGGCGATTTACCAAAACGTTTTCCGAATCCGTTAGAATAGGAACTGTCAGATATGACAGGAAAGAAACGGAGGACGAAATATCATGAAAAAAGAAAACAATATCACAGAGGTAGTATTCATACTGGACCGCAGCGGTTCAATGCACGGGTTCGAAGGCGACACAATCGGCGGATTCAATTCCACTATCGAAAAACAAAAGGAGATTGATGGGACGGTATATGTTTCAACCGTGCTGTTCAGCAATGACAGCAGCGTAGTTCACGACCGAGTGACAATCGACAAAATCAAACCGATGACTTCGAAAGACTATGTTGTCGGAGGATCAACGGCGCTCCTTGATGCAATCGGAGATTCGGTCAAGCATATTTCAACGATTCACAAGTATGCCAGGCCAGAGGATGTTCCGGATCAGACAATTTTCGTAATAATCACAGACGGCATGGAAAATTCAAGTCACAGATATGACAGCAGAACCGTCAAGAAAATGATTGAGGAAAAAACAAAAGAAAGCGGATGGGAGTTCATATTCCTGGCAGCAAACATTGATGCTGTGGAAACCGCAGGGAGCATAGGAATATGCGAGGAAAGGGCGGTTGGTTACACTCAGAGCGCAGCAGGGTTCAAAGCAAATTATTGTGCTGTATCTGATGCAATTAAAACAGTCCGCAAAAGAAAGAGTCTCGATGACAATAAGTGGCGCAGATCCCTGGACAACAGCAAATAACCGAATCAATGACGGCCGTTCGAAATGAGCGGCCGTTGTTGCGTATTCATTCATGTGGAGTGCGTAAAAACATAATATGGAGAAAACAGCAATCAAGAATGACACATTTTTGCCGTTTTGATTGAAAAAAACAATAAAATAAAGTACAATATATAAGGTTAGAAACTTGCATTCATTGCAATAGAAAAAAAGGCGGGTTTTAAATGAAAAACATATACGAAACTCCTTTATGTTCAAGATACGCAAGTGCAGAAATGAAGAGAATATTCTCACCTGACGAGAAGTTTTCCACATGGAGAAAACTGTGGATAGCTCTTGCAGAAAGCGAAAAAGAACTTGGACTGAATATTACCGATGAGCAGATAAATGAACTGAAGAGTCATGTTTATGATATCGACTATCAGAAAGCAGCTGAATACGAAGCTGAAGTCAGACATGACGTTATGGCTCATGTAAAGGCATACGGTGATCAGTGTCCCAATGCCAAAGGCATTATTCACCTAGGAGCAACTTCCTGCTACGTCGGCGACAATACGGATATCATACTGATGAAAAAAGCAATGGAGCAGATAAGAAAGCTTCTTGTAAACTGCATTTGTGCCGTATCGGCATTTGCGGACAAATACAAAGCTCTCCCGACGCTTGCATATACTCATTTCCAGGCCGCACAGCCGACAACACTCGGAAAAAGAGCAACATTATGGCTTAATGACCTGATTTCAGATCTTGAGAATCTCGAATTCCAGATTTCAAGGCTCAAACTGCTTGGATGCAAAGGAACCACCGGCACTTCTGCAAGTTTCCTTGAACTCTTTGACGGTGATCATGAGAAAGTGAAGAAGCTCGAAAAACTCATAGCAGAAAAAATGTCATTTGAAAAATGTGTTCCGGTTTCTGGACAGACTTATTCAAGAAAGACAGATTATGATGTTGTGTCGGTTCTTTCAGGCATAGCTCAGAGCGCTACGAAGTTTTCTAACGATATCAGACTCATGTCACATCTGAAAGAAGTCGACGAACCATTTGAAAAAGGTCAGATCGGCTCTTCAGCCATGGCATACAAGAGAAACCCGATGAGAAGCGAGAGAATTGCTTCGCTTTCAAGATATGTGATGATTGATGTCCTGAATCCTGCAGTCACTGCTTCAGCTCAGTGGTTTGAGAGAACACTTGACGATTCGGCCAACAAGAGAATATCTGTTCCGGAGGCTTTCCTTGCAACGGATGCTGTTCTGTCATTGTATATAAATGTCATATCCGGTCTGACGGTTTATCCGAATATTATAAAAAAGCATCTTGACGAAGAACTGCCGTTCATGGCAACTGAGAATATTCTTATGTACTGCGTCAAGAAGGGTGGAGACAGACAGGCGCTTCATGAACTCATAAGACAGCTGAGCGTCGAGACCGCCAAAGAGATGAAGACCACAGGATGTTCCAACAATCTGATTGAAAAGATTGAAAAGACACCGGGGTTCGGACTTACAAAAGAGGAACTCGCGGAAATAATCAAACCTGAACAGTTCACAGGCAGATCAAAAGAACAGACTGAAGAATTTATCAGTGAACATGTAAATCCATTGCTGAGCAAATACAAAGAGTTGCTTGGCGTTGATGTTAATATAAGTGTTTAAGGGGGATATTGAAATGATTACAGCCATTGTAGGAATCAACTGGGGTGACGAAGGCAAGGGAAGAATGGTTGACCTTCTGAGCGAAAAATATGATATCGTATCAAGATATCAGGGAGGAAACAACGCAGGCCACACAGTTGTAAATGAAAAGGGCAAGTTTATTTTGAACCTGCTTCCGTCAGGTATTCTCAGGGACACAACAGTCAACGTAATGGGAACAGGCATGGTTATAGACATAGAGCATCTGTATAACGAAGTAAAGAGTCTGACCGGTGCGGGAATTAAGATTACTCCCGACAACCTGAAGATATCCGACAGGGCAACTATCTGTATGCCTTATCACAAACAGCTCGATATACTCGAAGAAGAGAGACTGGCAGATAAAAAGTTCGGATCAACAAGAAGAGGAATTGCTCCTGTTTATGCGGACAAATACTATAAAAAAACATTGAGAATGCATGATCTTCTTGATCTTGAAACAGCAAAGGAAAAACTTGCAGATATTCTTGAATGGAAGAATCTGACCATTGCAAACGGCTACGGAAAAGATCCGGTTAAGCTTGAAGATATGTACAATTGGCTTGTAAAGTACGGCACGTTCTTCAAGGATTATGTCTGCGACACTACATATTATTTGAACAATGCGATAGATGAAGGCAAATCCGTAATGTTTGAGGCACAGCTTGGTGCGCTCAGAGATATAGATTTCGGTATTTATCCTTATACTTCATCTTCAACGGTTCTTGCAGCTTATGCTCCTATAGGTGCAGGCGTTCCGGGAAGAAAACTTGATTGTTCAATAGGCATTATGAAAGCATATTCCAGCTGCGTTGGCGAAGGACCGTTCACTTGCGAGTTGTTCGGAAAAGAAGGCGATGAGCTGAGAGAAGCAGGCGGAGAATACGGTGCAGCAACAGGCAGACCGAGAAGAGTCGGCGGTTTTGACGTTCCGGCTTCAAAATACGGAATTCTTCTTCAGGGCGCAAAAGACTGCATAGCTCTGACAAAACTTGATGTTCTTTCGTATCTTGACAAAATCCCGATTTGTACAAAGTATCTCGTTGACGGTGTTGAAACTGACGTTTTCCCTCAGGGAAAGGCACTTGCAGAGGCTAAACCTGTATATGAGTACTTTGACGGATGGAAAACAGATATATCCAAATGCAGAAGCTTCGAAGAACTTCCGGTTCAGGCGCAGAAATACATCAGATACATTGAAAAACTTACCGACTGCAAGATCAAATACGTATCTGTAGGAGCTTCAAGAGAAGACTATTTTGAAATGTAGTCCAATTAGATTGTATACAAAAAGAAAACATGTTATAATTAGTCAACAATAATTCAGGGAGGGACAATTTAATGAAAAAAATTATATGTTTAGTGCTTGTTGCAGTTACTCTTGTTCTTTGCTTGTCAAGCTGTTCAATGAGTTATGCAGCAGCATCACTCAAATCAAAACTTGAAGGAGCAGGCTACAAAGTTGATGAATACTCAAAAGTTGAATTTGAAGCTGCTCAGCGTTCAGTTGCACTGAAGACAAGTGAGATGGATGGTCTTGAAAAAGTTCTTTATGCATACAAAAAGACAGCTGATGATTCTGAAGAAGGCATTCTGATTCTTGTTTTTGACTCAATAAAGAATGCAGATAAATACGGAAGCACAAGCGACAACAAAGCAACAGAAACAATGGGACTGCTTTATGATTTCGGAAGAAAGATTGCACCTGAAACCGATACTTCAGTATACGGAACAGCAAACAACCTTATCTGGGCAGGATCAAGCGCAGCAAAGAAATCTGCTGGAATTCAGTAATCTTTTTTTGATAAAAAATGGAC
>CADAXH010000034.1 GCA_902791785.1 uncultured Ruminococcus sp.
CGACCTCGTCCTTACCAAGGACGCGCTCTACCAACTGAGCCATAGTAGCACGTGCAAGGTGCATTATAGCAATTTGTTTCAATTATGTCAACAAATCGGGCAAACAATTACTCAAAAACAGACAAAAAGTGTAAATTGCTTTATCATAAGAGTATTATGTTATTTTATTTGGCGCACGCGTGTGATATAATTCACACATAATAGACGTTAATGGAGTCAAGGATATGGGAAAACTACTGGCTGTCGACGGAAACTCAATAATCAACAGGGCTTTCTACGGAATCAGACCACTGACAGCTCCGGACGGAACTCCGACAAATGCTGTTTACGGATTTATGAATATAATCCATAAGCACCTGGAAGAGCTTAATCCGGATTATTTTATTGTCGCATTTGACGTACATGCACCAACATTCAGACACAGGTTTTACACCGAATACAAGGCAGGCAGGAAAGCCACTCCGCCTGAGCTGCTCGCACAGTTTGAACCTGTAAAGGAATGTTTGCGCGCAATGGATGCTGTATGTGTTGAAAAGAGCGGATACGAAGCAGACGATATACTGGGGACATATTCTGCAATTGCAGAAGACAATGGTCTTGAAGCATATATTGTGACAGGAGACAGAGATTCACTGCAGCTCATTTCAGACAGTACATTTGTTCTCCTTGCGACTACCGGAGAGTCTGTAAAATATGACAGACAGGTATTCTTTGACAAGTACGGAATTTACCCTGACAGGTTTGTCGACATGAAGGCTTTGATGGGAGATTCGTCAGACAACATTCCCGGTGTAAACGGAATAGGTGAAAAAGGCGCAGGCAAGCTTATTGCAGAATACGGATCAATTGAAAACCTGTACGAGAGCCTGGAATCTGCAGAAGATATATCACAGACTGTAAAGACAAAACTGATTGCGGATAAAGACAATGCATTCCTCTCAAAACGTCTTGCAAAGATAGACAGAGGCGTTCCGGATCTGCCTTCATTGGAAAAGGTTGCATACAGGGGAGTGGATAAGCCATCTCTGGCGGCCGTTTTCAACAGACTCGGATTCAAAGCGCTTGTCTCAAAATTCGGACTTGAAAAACAGGAAAGTGAATACATAGAAAAGACCAGCACAGTTCCCGCTTCCGAAAAGACGGAGGCAAGACAGCTTCCCGAAGGAGAACTTGCAGCCTTTATAGACTACGACACAAATACGATATATTACTCGGACGGGTCAAGAATCTTTGAAGTAGAGGGAATTGAAGAACAGAAGGATATTCTGCAGGGAAACAAAAGGCTGATTCTTCATGACGTAAAGAGCGAAAAACACACGCTTGCCATGTCAGGAATATCCCTTGACAGCTGCTGTGATGACGTTATGCTCATGGGATACATGTGCTCCGGAGGCGACTCGGACTTTTCAATTGAAAAGCTGGTTTCAAGAACTCTCGGAGGTTCGGTGCAGAATTCTTCTGAAGTTGCATTCTATATATATAAACTGCGCGAAGTATTCAAGAAAGAACTCGTTGATACAAAACAGTACGAACTGTACAAGAACGTGGAACTGCCACTTGCCGAAGTGCTTTATGACATGGAAGTCAGAGGATTTAAAGTTGATGTACAGAAGCTGTTTCAATTCTCATCTCAGCTTCAGCAGATGATGAATGAGATTCAGGAAAAGATATTTGCATTGTCCGGTCACGAATTCAACGTCAATTCACCAAAACAGCTCGGACAGGTTCTTTTCAATGAGATGGGACTTCCCAATCCAAACAAGAACAAAATATCCACAAGCGCTGAAATACTTGAAAAGCTTAAGCCGGTCAATCCTATAGCGGGATACGTACTTATGTTCAGGGAGTATTCGAAGTTCAAGAGCACATACGCAGATGCACTTGCCTCGTGTGCCGATGTGAACGGAAGGGTTCATACCAATTTCAAGCAGGCTCTTACAGCAACCGGAAGGCTGTCATCGACGGAGCCAAACCTTCAGAACATTCCGATCAGAACTGAACTCGGAAGAAATTTCAGAAAGTATTTCGTCCCTGAAAATCCGGACTATGTTTTAATTGACGCGGACTACTCACAAATTGAACTGAGGCTTCTGGCGGCCATTTCGGGAGACGAGAATCTCACTGAAGTGTTCAGGAGCGGAGGAGACATACATGCCTCTACGGCAATGAAGCTTTTCGGTGTCGAAAAAGAACAGGTTTCGATAGAGCAGAGAAAACATGCCAAAGCCATCAATTTCGGTATAATGTACGGAATGGGAAGCTATTCACTGTCTCAGGATTTGCAGATACCGGTATACATGGCTGAGGACTACATAAAGAATTATCTGAGAACATATCCAAAGGTTGCAGATTATTTTGACCGCGTTGTATCTGATGCAAAGACGGACAAATATGTGACGACTCTTCTTGGCAGAAGGAGATATATTCCTGAACTCTCTTCTCCTAGAAAAATGGAAGTGGCGTTCGGGGAGAGAGTTGCCAAAAACAGTCCGATACAGGGGACTGCTGCAGATATAATAAAGATAGCAATGGTAAATGTTTTTGCCGAACTGAAAAAAAGAAACATCGATGCTCACCTCATCATGCAGGTGCACGATGAACTTATAATTGAAGCAAATAAAAACTGCGTTGACGAAGCCAAGAATATCCTTAAGGATTGCATGGAGAATGCAGTGAAACTGAACGTGCCTCTCACCGTTGAAGTTAACAGCGGCGAAAGCTGGTACGAGGCACACTGAGTTTGGGGAGGAAATAGTGAAAAAAGCAAAAGTTTTCCTTGCGGTATTCCTTATCCTGATTATGGTAATGACTGTGGGCTGTCAAAAGAAAGTGATACAGCACAACATTTCCGAATACAGGATGACAATGAATTACAAAGACGGATTTAAGATTATGGTGCTCAGCGACATTCACCTGAGCAGATTTTCGAATCTGGATGAAATAGAAGTTTTTCTTGAACACAATATAGAAGAAGCTAATCCGGATATTATTGTTCTGAACGGCGACACATGACAGACAAGGTTCATTTGAACCTGATTATCCTGAAAAAGTGGTTTCAAAGATGGTTTATTCCCTGAATGTGGATTTTGCGGATGACAACATAGAGGGTGAACAGAACTTTTATGTTGATCTGATGAACGGAGAAGATTTAGTATACAGACTTTTCATGATTGACAGCGGTTCTTATGCAAGAATGAACGCAATCAAGTACACATATGCCAGGATTGGTGAAAAACAGCTGGAGCACATTGAAGCCATTCAGGCTGCAGAAAATGACGATTCGTACACTTCGCTGGCTTTTTTCCATATTCCTCTTCCTGAGTTCGCCGTAGCGTATGAAGGATACAAGAATGGTGAACACGAAGGTTTCGGTGAAAACAGAGAAAGCGGAAGTCCTTCAAAATTCAGCACAAACCAGTTTGAAAGAATGAAAAATGCCGGAATCAGAGGAATGTTCTGCGCACACGATCACATCAATGATTCAGTAATAGATTATGAAGGTGTTATCCTTGCATACGGCGTCAAGGCCGACAAGGAAATATACCACGACAGCGACATGCTCGGTTACAGACTGATAACGCTGACCGGAGATGATTTCTCGCTTGACAATGTCCAAAACGTCATTCATGACTACTACGAATATTCGAAAGGAAGTGATTGACGTGAGGGAAAAGCTGTTTAAGAATATAAACAACGATATTCTTGCATTCCTGCTGACTATCCTTCCGGGTTATTATTCAGTAGCCACGGTTATTCTTCTTATAGGCTATTACGGTCAGGTTGCCTTGAAGTGGATAGGTCCGATGATTGTATATATGCTCGCCCTTGTTTACTTCATTGCTTTCATTAAAGACAAATATATTAATCCGATATCAAAGAAAGGGTTTATTGCGCTGGAAGCGGTGGTTATTGTTTTGAAAGCAGTTGCACTTGTGTTTATAGTGATGAACCTTCCCCTGTATATATCCGCTTTCAGACATCACAGCTTCTCAGCCGTATTTCCTATAGATATCTTTCTCCTGTTTGTTGGTTATATCTGGATTGACATAGTTCTGATATCAGGGAACAAAAAGAGAGAGGTCAAGCTGAAAATCAAGCACAGCAAAAAGTTCAATTTCCTTTTTGTCTTGTCATGTTTTTTCTGCGTGATGCTTTTCTATACAACATTCTCGCTGGTGCTTGGTGTGCAGTCACTTGCAACACTTGCAACACCATATGCTCCGGGATTCATACTGATTGCGCTTCTTCTGATTGCACCAATTTTCAGCTGTGTATCAGCATATATGAGATACAGGAACAACAGGGGCATATTGATGCAGAAAATAAGTCTGTCAGCAAGCGTAATACTTGTGGCAGCCCTGGTGATATATCAGATGATAGATCCCAATTTCATGGTGAATAGCGCAAAGATGTTTTTGCCTTTTGATTTCATATCAAGTTTTGCAATAGGCCCGTTCTGGCTTACATTGCACAATTTGTTCCCGGCAATATTCTTCTTTGCTCAAAATAAAAAAGACAGTAAGGCGGAAGGGTAAAATGTCAAAAAAATCAGTTAAAAGAAAACCGATTACCCGTGTTGAGGCAGATGTCAAACAAGGCTTGACTTCTGCCCAGGTTGAAGAACGAAAACAAAACGGGTACACAAATGTTGCACAAAACAACAATGAAAAGAATTTCCTTCAGATCCTGGCAGGAAATCTCTTCACGTTCTTCAACGCAATTCTGATGACAATTGCTTTGATATTCATAGGTTTCATATATTCCTGCAATAATGAATGTAACGATGGGTACAATTCAGGAAGTCCACAGTATGAAGGTCATACGTAATCTGAGAATTGTCACAAACACAAAGGGCAAGGTAATAAGAAACGGTGAACTTGTTCATGTGGATGCAACGGAGATAGTAATTGACGATATTATTTCTCTCAATGCAGGAGACCAGGCTACTGCAGACATGGTCGTTCTTGAGGGCGAAGTATTCGTTGACGAATCAATGCTTACCGGTGAAGCTGACCACGTCAAGAAAGTTGCCGGAGACTCAATCCTTTCGGGATCTTCAATTGTTGTTGGTGATGCAAGATGCCGCGCCACTGCAATAGGCGACGACACATATGCAGCAAAGCTGACTCAGAAGGTCAAAGGCGAAGGCAGACATAAATCCGAGCTCATGAGTTCAATCATCAAAATACTCAGAATACTCACAGCCGGACTTGCACTTGTGGTTATCACAGTCGTTGTAACGCTTGTGGTCAAGATAGCAAACACCGGAAACGATCCTTCCATCTGGAACGGCCTGACGCTTTCGGTAAAAGATCCCGTAACCTGGGGACTTATTGCAGTAACAGGCGGATCATTCGGAATTGGCATGATTCCTTCCGGACTTGTTCTTACAACTTCAGTTGCGTTGATGGTGTCAATTGCACAGCTTACAAAAAAGCAGACACTTATCCAGGAACTGTATTCTCTTGAAAACCTTTCCAGAATTGACATAATCTGCCTTGACAAGACAGGTACTCTGACAGACGGAACAATGAATGTTGTTGACGTAAAGGCTTTCGCGCCTATGGAAGAGATTGAAAGACATGCCAGGAACATTGTTTTTGCCGCAGGTGAGAGAAACTCCACAATGGAAGCTGTGTATAAGAGATTCGGTGTTGCGGAAAAACAGGAATATGTCCTGAACATTCCATTTTCAAGTGAAACAAAGTATTCCGGAGTCGGATACGAAGACGGCAAGAAGGTATTTATGGGTGCTCCCGAATACCTGCTTGACAAGAATGACGAGAGACTGGCTATAGCATCAGAATACGCAGCTCAGGGAAGACGAGTTGTTGCATTGGTATATGACGGTCAGCTGATAGCGTTCATCGCAATAGAGGATCACATAAGAGACACAGCCCCTGACACACTCAAATTCTTCAGGGAAAACGGAGTTACTGTAAAAGTCATTTCGGGTGACAACCCGCTGACAGTCAGCAAGATTGCACAAAACTGCGGTATCAAACATGCCGACAGATATATTTCTCTTGCAGGTGTTCCGCTTGAAGATATTCCGGAACTCGCAGAAGACTATACTGTGTTCGCAAGAGTTTCACCGGAACAGAAAGAAGCACTGGTCCGCGCTCTTCAGAGCAAAGGACACAAGGTTGCAATGACCGGTGACGGAGTCAACGATATTCTCGCACTCAGAAAAGCAGATTCATCAATAACATTTGCCAAGGCTACAGAAGCAGCCAAAGCGTGCTCGGATGTTGTTCTTCTCGACAATGATTTCTCTCATCTGAAGGAAGTCGTCGGAGAGGGAAGAAGAGTCATAGGAAACATAACAAAGACATCTGTTCTTTACCTCATGAAATCCATCGCTGTTTTCCTGCTTGGATTTGCCTTGATTCCAATGGCAAAAGGACAGCTCTGGTTCAGCGTCGAAAACATGTACATGCTTGAAGCGGCAGTAATCGGAACAGGAGGCTTCCTGTTGTCGCTCGAATCGCAGAGGAACCCGATCAGGGGATCGTTTATGAAGATGATTTCATTCCAGTCGCTGACCGCCGGAGCGCTGGGAGCGTTCGCGGTCCTGATGCCGCTGCTTCTGTTCATAATTCCGACGTCCATGGGATATGAACCATTCATCGCAGAAACCAATGTAAGAACAATGATGACGGTAATGCTGACGATGGCCGGATTTGTTGTAATCTTTTCAAAATGTATACCATTCAACAAGTACAGGACAATTACACTTAGTGCACTTCTGTTTGTTGCATCATTCCTCGGAATGGCCCTGCCTACACCGTATATCGGAGGACAGACAATAGGTCAGAACGTGCTTGCGTTCAACAAAGCGGCCGGTGAAACAATATTTGATTCACAATTGTTCCGCGAAATGTTCCAGCCATGGAACTCGACAGTATTCAACAATCTTGTCAATGATCAGAACAACTTTGTTCTGTTGAGATTATTCCTGTACGTGGCAATTCCGATATTCATCCTTGCAATGTTCGCACTTGAAAACTATGTCCGTAAGGATTACGGAAAAGATGTTCACCTGCACAGAGTATTCAGGATAGGACGCCGTCTGATGCTCACATCAGGACTTGTACTGTTCCTCAGAGCGCTGCTCGGTGCATTCGAAATGATATTCTCAAAGAGATATCTGATTTCTGTATCTTCAAGCAGTATTGCTGTTCCGGTAAACATCTTCTACATTCTTGCAATGCTTGTAATAGGATATTTCGGATACAAACTCTGGAAAGATCCGACGAAGAAAAATATACTGATTGCTTGCGGAATGGGTATTGCACTCCTGATACTGAGTATAGTCGAAATGATATTCGCGGGATCCATGATCAACACAGGCGACCTGACGAAAGCGATAGACCAGGTAATTGTACTTGTGCTTTCAGTATCATACATAGTAGGTGCCATTATATCCAGAGCAAACTACAATCTTGGACTTCTCAAGCCGAGAGACAAGTAAACAAATGCAAAAAAAAGTCGGGGTCGTTTGACCCCGATGTTTTTTTGAAAACTATTCTGCTTTCGGTGTTTCCGTTTTGACGAGTTCTGTAACTGACGTTGCAAGTCCGGCAAGTGACTGAATGTTGCTTGGGATAATAATCTTTGTTGCCTTACCGTCAGCAGCCTTTGCAAATGCTTCAAGGCTCTTGATAGCTATGATTGCATCTGTCGGGCTTGATTCATTCAGTTTCTTGATACCTTCAGCTGTAGCTGTCTGGACATCAAGAATAGCTGTTGCTTCACCTTCAGCTTTTCTGATTCTTGATTCCTTTTCTGCTTCTGCGAGAAGAATCTGTTTCTGCTTCTGAGCCTCAGCGTCCAGGATCATTGCCTGTTTCTTACCTTCGGCCACAAGAATTGTTGAATTCTTTTCACCCTCAGCTCTGAGGATCTGTTCACGGCGCTCACGTTCAGCTTTCATCTGTTTTTCCATTGCGTCCTGAATTTCTCTCGGCGGCATGATGTTTTTAAGTTCAACTCTGTTTACTTTGATTCCCCACGGGTCAGTAGCTTCATCGAGAATTGAACGCATCTTTGTGTTGATGATGTCTCTTGAAGTCAATGTGCTGTCAAGTTCAAGTTCGCCTATGATGTTACGAAGAGTTGTTGCAGTCAGATTTTCAATTGCTGCCATCGGATTTTCTACACCGTATGTATACAGTTTGCAGTCTGTTATCTGGAAGAATACTACTGTATCAATCTGCATCTTTACGTTATCTTTTGTGATAACTGCCTGCGGTTCAAAGTCTGCAACCTTTTCCATCAATGACACTTTCTTTGCAACTCTGTCAATAAAAGGAATCTTGAAGTGAAGTCCTGTGTTCCAAGTAGCATAGTAAGCTCCAAGTCTTTCAACTATGAAAGCGTGAGCCTGTGGAACAATGTGAATGTTTGTTGCAATGAATACAACTATAACAACTGCCAATGATACCAAAAAAATAATGAGTCCGGGTCCCATAACTGTACCTCCTGTTATTCCTGACTTGTTTTTGTTAATATGAGCTTAACTCCGCTGATCTCTTTTACAACGGCAACTTCGCCCACTTCGAATGTTGTTTCTTCTTCGCTGGATCGGGCTGTCCAAACTTTTCCTTCAATCTTGCATGCGCCTTCGCCTGAAATATTGTTTACCTGCTCAGTTACGACAGCTTTTTTTCCAATCAAAGAATCTGCATTTGTGCGAACAATTCTTTTTTTGCGTACGGCAGGCATAAAGAATATGAGACAAATGGCTGACAATGCAAAGAATGCTACCAGTTGAGACCACAGCGGCAGATTCAAAAGCGCCAGAATTGTTGCGACAATGGCACCGGGTATAAACCAGATGGTAACAAGAGTTACTGTTATGGCTTCAAAGAATACTGCAAAAGCTGTTATGCCAATCCAAACCCAAGTAATCTCATTCATAGAACGCCCTCCTTTCCATTTCTTCAACAATATTCTACCATATTGGCATATTCTTGTAAAGAAAAATCGGTCGCAATCGCACCGATTTCAAACTTCGCGACTTGAATTACATAGGCGATTGGGGTATCATTTGCACTGAGATTATATCTGTTTACATTCGTCAAATAGTCAAATAATGGAAAGAGGCAAGAAAAATGAGAAAGACGAAAATTATATCGCTGATTGTTGCTGCAGCTGTTATCATGGGAGTTTTCATTGGCTGTAATCCTGTGAAACAACCTCAGGATACCGAGACAACTGAGCACACAACTACAGAGAAAGTCACACAAACCACAAATCCCGAAGATGAAGCCACAAGGATTCCGGAAACAACCGAGTTTTTCACGATAGAAGAAACTACTGCAGAAAACACAAAAGAGACGGTTCCTTATGAGACTGTTCCTGTGACGGACGAGACCACAACTGACGAACATGAAGAGATCGAAGGAGACTGCAGCGGAGTCTGGAGAGTTGAAAAAGTAATTGTTCATATGGGACCACCAGAAGGTTCAAATGCATTCTCGGTTGATGTTTCAGATCAGCTGTTATCCATATACATAGATGAGAACAGCATTTATATGGGATCAACAGACAGCATAATACAACAGTACAGAAGAATGGGAGATGTCGTTTTCGACGAGGACGAACACGGAAAGACAATTACCATAAGCATGTTCAGCTTAGCTTCCGGACGCAGTCTGACTGCTGAATACCATTACTCGATGAAAAAAGATGAATGGGGAACCATAAAGCTGCACTTAGACCTTAAATCTCTTGACGGTGATCCTACTAAGTTCGGATTTGACAGCATTATGAATACACATTGCGGAATTGAAATGTCAGAATGGGCATTTGCCAAGACTGATTCCGAACATGATCCGGATCTCTTCAGGTCAAACGATACAGTGTGGTATGCGGAACAGCCTTCTCTCGGCAGGTATAAAAAACTCCGTTTTTCGTACGACGAAGGATTCAATGTGTACGATAACAACCTCATTATAGGAACATGGAGAACCATAACACGAGGGCAGGACAAAATCCTCATAATCACAGACACAGACGGTTATGTCACAGAAGGAACATACAGTGTCAACAGTTCTGAATACAACCCAATCCTTGTAATCAAGTGGGACGACGAAGAACCGGAATCCAGGTATTTTGTTCCCGTGCTGGAATATTGATTTATTTTTATTTATTTTTATTTACAGAAATGCAGCCTTTGGTTGCATTTTTTGTTTTACAAAAGGCATTAATAAGAGTATAATTAATTGATTAAATTGTCAGGGAGTCACGTATGTTTGAAAGAAAACAGATATCTGAGGGAATATTCTTCAACTGCATCAGCGATTTGAGATTCAAGGTCAACATGATAAGCATTAAGTTTCTCTTGCCGCTGGAAAAAGAGAACAATGCTCCGCGCGCACTGATATTTCCCGTAATAATAGGGGGAACCGAAAACTATCCCACCGAAAAGGATCTTAACAGATATCTTGAGGAGATATACAGCAGCACTGTTTCTTCTTCGTTCAACAGACTAGGTAACATATGTATCGAGAACCTTAATGCTGTGTTTCTCAGAAAAAAATACATTCAGGACGAAACAGATGTCGAAACAGGAGTATTGAATGTTCTTGAAGATATGCTCAGACATCCTGTCCTTGAGGGACGAGCATTCAAAAAAGAAAAAGTGGAAACCGAAAAGATGCATCTTGCAGATTCGGAGCGTTCCGTAATTAACAACAAGGGGAAATATGCCGTAAACAGATGCATGGAGCAGATGCTCAGCGACGACGATTTCGGTTATCCGCCTAACGGAACTGTTGAGGATATTGAAAGAACGACACCGGAGCAGATATACGAACAGTATTTGTACATGCTTGAGCACGCGAGAATAGAAGTGTTTGCAGCAGGCGAACTTGATTTTGGCAAGTATTGTGCATTTGTCAAAGAACTATTTTCAGGCGTCGACAGAAAATATGAAGATAACCTGTCTGTTTCTCCTATAACTGATCATGTCAGGAAAGTCAAGAGAATCAATGAAACTGACGATGTTGCACAGGGAAAGATGGTAATCGGATTCAGGACTTTCTGCAGTTCTGTCGATGACTACTCCAAGACAGCCCCTCTGATTGTTGGAATGAACCTTTTTGGAGCCGGTTCCACCAGCAAACTGTTCAACAATGTAAGGGAAAAAATGAGTTTGTGCTATTACTGCTCGTCATTTTCTGTCATGGACAAAGGTCTGATGTTTATTCAGTCGGGCGTAGCAAAAGAAAATGAGAAAAAAGCATTTGATGCAATAATGGAGCAGTTTGAAAACGTAAAAAAAGGCGATATTTCCGATGGAGAAATTGAGAATGCGAAATCCGACGCTGTATCGGATCTTGTGGGAGCATTTGATTATCTCAGGGGTGTAATATCCTGGTATTTTGTAAAAACAATAACAGGCAAGTCTTACGACAAAGAACTGCTTGTGAATTACTTTAAGGGCGTTACAAAAGAACAAATAGTTGAAAGCTTCAAATCTATTGAACTTGACACATATTATTTCCTATGCGGAGGCGAAAGCAATGAGTAAATATCTGGAACTCAATTACCCGTCACTCGACGAAAAAATAATATGTGCAAAACACAGGAGCGGACTTGAAGTCAGGCTGATACCGAAAAAATTCAGTTCGGGCTGTGCAGTTTTCGGCACCAGGTACGGAGGCAAGGACAACTGTTTCAAACTGGAAGGTGAAGAAGATTTTTCAGTAATGCCTGAAGGAGTGGCGCACTACCTGGAACACAAAATGTTCGAGAGTGAAGACGGAACAGATCCGTTTGAAAGGTTCGGAAGATACGGAACATATGCCAATGCATTCACCAGTTCCAACGTAACATGTTACCATTTCACATCAACGAATAACTTTCTGGAGAATCTGAGAATCCTGCTGGATTTTGTTTCACATCCCTATTTCACCAAGGAAAACGTTGAAAAAGAACAGGGAATTATTGGACAGGAAATAAAAATGGGAGACGACAATCCAAACAGAGCCCTGTATTATATGCTCCTTAATTCTTTGTATGAGTCAAATCCAGTTAAGACAAAAGTAGTCGGAACAGTGGAGTCCATATCAAGGATCACCCCTGAGTTGCTCTACAGGTGTTATAACACCTTCTATAACATGTCAAATATGAGGCTGTGCGTCTCGGCTGACATAACAATGGATGAGATACTGAGCGTATGTGACGAATTTCTCGAAATTAAACCTCAGAAAAAGATAATAAGAAAGACTTTTGAAGAAAAAGAAGAAGTGAACGTCAAGTATTCCGAAAAGAAAATGTCTGTTTCAAAACCCATTTTCATAGTAGGAGTCAAAGACAATTTCAAATCAGACAATTATACGGAAAGATATAGAAGAAATATTGCAAGCAACATCATGATGAATGTACTGTTCGGACAATCAGGTGATTTTTACAACGATGTTTACAAGAGCGGTCTTATCAACGACTTTGATTTCGATGCTGATTTTTCCGATTCTTATGCGTACTGTGCAATTGACGGAAAAAGCGACGAACCTGAAAAAGCATATGAAAAATTCCTGACATGCGTCAAAAATGCCAAAGACATCATTAAACGCGAAGATTTCAACAGATGCAAGATTGCTTCAATAGCTTCCATAATCAAGTCGCTGGATTCCGTAGGCGTAGCGCAGGCAGAATTCAGGACCTCAATATTCGGCACAGAACTGTTTGATCTGATTAATTTGTACAGAGAAGTGACGTTTGAAGATGTAATAAGTCTGTCTGAAGAACTGTTCAATGACAGATACATCACAATGAATGTAGTTAAACCTTTGAAGGGAGATTATTAATATGAGTCACATGTTTGCCGTGCCAAGCACGCTATATGAAGAATCATGGGTATCTTTTCCGGGACTCGGAATAGGTGATTTTTCACTCAACAATGTTGCTTTTACAATATTCGGTCACGATGTCATGTGGTATGGTGTCCTGATTTGCCTCGGCATCATACTGGCGGTTGTATATGTCGGATACAGAGCGTCCAAAGTCGGAATCAGATTTGATGACATTCTCGATTACACTTTGTTTGCTGTTCCGCTTTCCATTGTCGGAGCAAGACTGTATTACGTTATTTTTTATGGAAACTATACTTCTTTCCTCGACATGATTGCCATCTGGAATGGCGGACTTGCCATATACGGAGGAATAATCTTCGGCGCATTGACTGTTCTGGTTGTGGCAAAAGTAAAAAAACAGAACTTTTTCAAGTTGTTTGACTGCATTGCTCCTGCAGTCATGATGGCTCAGGCAATAGGAAGATGGGGCAACTTCATGAACGGCGAAGCATTCGGAGGAATTGTTTCTGAGAGCAGTCCTTTGTACTTTATGCGTATGGGGCTGAGAAACTCAATTACTGCGGAAACGTTCGGAGTCAGCAATATGGTGTATGTTCACCCGACATTCTTCTATGAGTCATTGTGGAACGTTATAGGATTTGTTCTGATTAATCTGTTCTACAAGAAGAAAAAGTATCACGGACAAATACTTCTCGCATATCTTGGATGGTACGGATTCGGAAGAACATTTATCGAGATGCTCAGAACGGATTCTCTGTATATCGGTTCATCATCAATAAGAGTTTCTTCACTGGTTGGTGCTATTTGCGTAGTCATAATCGTACCTCTGCTTATAATCCTCAATCTGGAATTCAACAAGAGAAAAGAAAGAGGAGAGATACCTGAATGGTTTGTGCCTGATATACTTTATCTGTTCGGAGTGGGAGCGAGAGTCACAAACGAGAATACTCCAAATGAAGAGAAGGCTGCACAGAAGGACGAAAAAGAAGAGTTCGGAGGCGAAAACATCAAGGCGACGGATATAGACTTTGATGACAACGTTAATTCCGATACCAACGACTATGATGTAAAAGTTTTGATTGACAAAGATATAGTTCAGTCCATAGCACCGGCGCAAAAAGAGGAGAGCGAAGAAGATTCTCGTGAGGACACAGAGGATAACTCTGAAGAGGAGACAAAAGAGGATGAGCACAATAATTGATGGAAAAAAGATTTCCGAGATGGTAAGACAGGAATATGCCGAGGAAATAAAAAGACTTGCCGGAATGGGAGTGGTTCCAGGACTGGCGGTCATCATAGTCGGCGATGATGCTCCGTCTAAAATATATGTCAGAAACAAGGGAATTGCCTGCCAGCAGGTCGGCATTCATTCAGAAATAATTGAGATGCCTGAAGAAACCGAACAATCCGAACTGATAGAAAAAATACAACAGTTGAACGAAAGAAAGGATATTGACGGAATACTTGTCCAGGTTCCGCTTCCGAAACACATTAATCCTGAGGTCGTTGTTGCCAGCATTTCTCCTGACAAAGATGTTGACGCTTTTTCTGAAATCAATGTGGGAAAAATCATGATAGGAAGACAAAGATTCCTCCCATGTACTCCTGCTGGCGTTATTGAACTACTCAAAAGGTACAACATTGAAATATCCGGAAAAGAGTGCGTCATGGTTGGCAGAAGCGATATAGTGGGAAAACCGATGGCTATGCTGCTTATGCAAAATGACGGTACTGTGACAATCTGTCACTCAAAGACAAAGAATCTTGCTGAAATAACAAGAAGGGCAGATATACTTGTCGTCGCAATGAAAAAGTCCAGATACATCAAAGCTGATATGGTCAAACCGGGAGCCGTTGTCATAGATGTCGGAATGAACAGGGATGAAAATGGAAAACTGTCGGGTGATGTTGATTTTGACGAAGTCAGCAAAGTCGCATCATACATAACGCCTGTCCCGGGCGGTGTAGGTCCGATGACAATAACAATGCTGTTGAAGAATACAATAACGGCAGCAAAACACAACCACGGAATCGAGTAAGAAATATGCCGCCACATTTTCATTTTGAAATGTGTGGCGGTATCTTACTGATTGACTTAACAGTCAATTAACAAGCACTCAGCAAGAAGTCTTCCTCTTCTATAGGAGGCGAGATGAATTGTGAGAAAGAGTGCGAAAAGGATTACGAAACACACAAGAAATACAACCCAAGATATTGAGATTAAAAATACGAAGTTGTATAATTATCGGTAGTAATTGCGGCAATAAACATCCGTGAAGAAGGAAAAAGAATCTTTGCCGATTACTACCAATCTGTTCTAAAAA